>JBBSVP010000182.1:0-9626 GCA_038046745.1 Candidatus Hydrothermarchaeota archaeon | reverse complement strand
GAGCCTGGCCATCAGGATGGCGGAATAACCGAAGAGGGTCCCTATCTCCAGGACCGTCTTCGGCTTATGTTCTCTGATGACCCCGGCCAGGACCTCCCCCTTGACGGGGCCGATGGACGGGACGAAGTGCTCCAGGCCCATCCTCTCCAGCATCCTCAAGACCCTCAGGGCTTTGTCCATGCCATCTAATTGCCCGCGGGGCGTATAACCTTTTCAGCCGCCTGTCTGACGGTAGGGTTCCCTTTCGGGGATATATGGGAGAGAGGACCTTCCTCCCCAGGCTCATAGCCTGGGAGCTCACCGGGAGATGCAACCTCAAGTGCGTCCACTGCAGGGCTTCGGCTTCCATGGAGCAGGGGGACCAGGAGCTCTCCACGGAAGAGATCAAGAATACCCTGGACAACATCGCCACCTTCGCCAGCCCCATCATCATCCTGACTGGCGGGGAGCCCCTCGTGCGGGCGGATGTGTACGAGATCGCCAGCTACGCCACCGGGAAGGGGCTGAAGGTCGTCCTGGGGACCAACGGCACCCTGGTGACCCCAGAGGTCGCCAGGCGGTTGGTGGAGGCCGGGATCAAGAGGGTGAGCATCAGCATCGACTGCGCCTACTCGGGGGAGCACGACGGCTTCCGGGGGGTGCCCGGGGCCTTCGACCAGGCCATGAGAGGGATCGAGGCCTGCAAGGGGGCCGGCCTTCCCTTCCAGATCAACACCACCGTCACCAGCAGGAACATGGGCCAGCTCCAGGAGATAGCGGACTTGGCTGTGAGGCTTGGCGCCGTGGCCCACCACATCTTTCTCCTGGTACCCACCGGCAGGGGCAAGGCCATCGAGGACGAGGAGATCTCCCCCGAGGAGTACGAGAGGGTCCTGAACTGGATGTACGGGGCCCAGAAAGGCGGGATCCACATGAAGGCCACATGCGCCCCCCACTACGTGAGGGTGATATCCCAGAGGGCCCTGGAGGAGGGCATAGATTCCACCACCGGCCGGAGCGGCCTCGACGCCTCGGGCTCGGGCTGCCTGGGGGGGACCGGCTTCTGCTTCATCTCCCGCACCGGGGACGTGAACCCATGCGGTTACCTCCCGGTCAAGGCCGGGAATATCCGGGAGAAACCCTTCCGGGAGATCTGGGAGTCCGCCGGGCTCTTCCTGGACCTCAGGGACCGGCGGCAGCTGAAGGGGAAGTGCGGTCTCTGCGAGTACAAGGTGGCATGCGGCGGCTGCAGGGCCAGGGCCTACGCCAGCACCGGGGACTACCTGGCCGAGGAGCCCTACTGTGTCTATCAACCCAAGGCCTGGACCAGAAGGTCTGCGCAAATATCGAAATGATGTTAACATTCCTTCAGCGACTACCGGCGTAGGAGGAAGGCTGATATGGGCAAGACGACTGTTACCCTGATAAAGGCCGACGTGGGTGGCTACCCTGGCCACTCCGGTATGCACCCCGACCTCATGGAGGAGGCCAAGAAGCACATGAGGAAGGCCGTGGAGGGTGGGCTGATAAAGGACTACCGTGTTATGGCTTGCGGCGACGACCTCCAGCTGCTCATGAGCCATGACAAGGGCGTCGACAATTGCGATGTTCACGGCGTAGCCTGGAGGGCCTTCGAGGCGGGCACGAAGGTGGCCAAGGGGCTGAAGCTCTACGGTGCGGGGCAGGACCTCCTCAAGGACGCCTTCTCAGGAAATATAAAGGGGATGGGCCCCGGGGTGGCGGAGATGGAGTTCGAGGAGCGGAAGGCGGAGCCCATAGTAGCCTTCATGATGGACAAGACGGAGCCCGGGGCCTTCAACCTGCCCATGTACAAGATCTTCGCCGACCCCTTCAACACCGCCGGCCTCGTCATAGACTCCAGCTGCTCCATGGGCTACCGCTTCGAGGTCTGGGACATAATGGAGCACAAGAGGGTCTTCCTGGATACCCCGGAAGAGAGCTATGCCTTACTGGCGCTCATAGGCGCCAAGAGCCGCTATGTGATAAAGAGGATATTCCCCAAGCAAGGGCACAAGATCCCCATGGACGAGCCCGTGGCCGTGGTGAGCACCGAGAAGCTCTACCAGATCGCTGGCGAGTACGTGGGGAAGGACGACCCCGTGGCCCTGGTGAGGGCCCAGGCAGGCCTCCCAGCGCTGGGCGAGGTCTTGGAACCCTTCGCCTTCCCCCACCTGGTGAGCGGCTGGATGCGGGGGTCCCACAACGGCCCCCTCATGCCCGTCGCCTTCTCCCAGGCCCGGTGCACGCGCTTCGACGGCCCCCCCAGGGTCATAGCCGCGGGCTTCCAGATGAACAACGGTATGCTGGTGGGCCCCGCCGACATGTTCGACGACCCGGCCTACGACCTCGCCAGGCAGAAGGCCCAGGAGATCGCGGATTACATGAGGAGGCACGGTCCCTTCGAACCCCACCGTCTATCGGCGGAGGAGATGGAGTACACCACCCTCCCCCACGTCCTCAGGAAGCTCGAGGACAGGTTCGAGAAGGTCCCCTAGGGGGCTCCACATTGAAGCCTCCTCTGATAGTCATCAACTTCAAGGCCTACAGCGAGTCGGCAGGGGAGAGGGGCCTCGCTCTGGCCAGGATCTGCCAAGCGGTGGCTAGGGAGACGAGTACGAGCATCGCCATATGCCCGCAGGTCCAGGATCTGAGCTGGATCGCCCGCCAGGTGGAGATACCATGCTTCGCCCAGCACGCGGACCGCTTCGAACCGGGCCCCAGGACGGGGTATACGGTCCTGGAAGGGATAAAGGCCGGCGGTGGGCTGGGCACCCTCCTCAACCACTCGGAGCACCACATCCTCCTGGCCGAGGTCGACGAGGCGGTGGAGCGGGCCCGGTCCCTTGGCCTCCTCGCCATCGTCTGCGCCAACAACACGAGGGTCAGCGCCACCGCGGCTGCGCTCCACCCCTACGCCGTGGCCGTGGAACCCCCAGCCCTCATAGGGACGGGCATGGCCGTTTCAAAGGCGGACCCGGAGATCGTCTCGACCTCCGTGGAGACGGTGAAGGGGATCGACGAGAAGGTCCTGGTCCTCTGCGGCGCCGGGATAACCACCGGCGAGGACGTGAGGGCCGCCATAGAGCTGGGGGCCGAGGGCGTGCTCCTGGCATCCGGAGTGGTCAAGGCCAAGAACCCTGGGGCCGTGTTGCGTGACCTTACCTCCGGCTTATAGGACCCGGCAACCGGCTCCAAACCGCCCGTGGTAAAGGGTGTAGTGCAGGCCAAATCCTGCATATACCTTGCCCATGGCCTCCGCCACCGCCCCCGCATCCACATCTCGAGAGTCGCAGAGGGCCATTATGGCGGGACCGGACCCGCTTATGGCCACCCCAGCGGCCCCGGCTTTGAGGGCCCCTTCCTTCACCTCCCGGTAGTGGGGTATCAGCCCCGACCTCAGGGGCTCGAAGATCCTGTCCTCCATCCCCCCGCCCATGAGCCTTATATCTCCTTTGCACACCCCCGCCACCAGCATCGAGGCCCGAGCCAGGTTTGAGGTGCAGAGCTCCAGGTCCACGGCCCTGGGGAGGACGGCCCTGGCCTCCCTCGTGCCAACAAGGACCTCCGGCAGGAGGACCGCGTAGGCCGCATCCCCGGGAGGTTCGAGAGTCTCCACCTCCAGTGGCTGGGTCTGGGCTATAGTAAAACCACCGTATATGCAGGGCGCCAGGTTGTCGGCATGGGCCTCCCCAGAGACGAGGGCCTCCCCAGCCAGGGCGAGCTCCACCAGCTCCAGATTGCCCATTGGAAGCTCGAAGAGCTCCCTGAGAGCGAAGGCCGTGCCCGCCGCTGAGGCGGCGCTGGAGCCGAGGCCGCTCATGGGACGTATACGCTTCTCGAGCCTTATCTCTACCCCAGCCTCCAAGCCAGACCTTGCCAATACTCCCCTGGCCACGACCTCTGCCACGTTCCTCCCGGGCTCTACAGGCACCGGGAAGCCTTCGGCCTCGATCCTTATCCCTTCCCCTACCTCCCGGACCTCGATAATGTCCCAGGGGCGCTCCAGGGCTATGCCGAAGGTGTCAAACCCTGGGCCGAGGTTCGCGGAGGTGGCTGGTGCCAGGACCCTCATCAGCTCCAGCTCACAGGATACGAACCCCCCACGTGGGCGGAGGTGTACTGCTGGACGAAGGCGGTTATGAGCTGATCCGCGGTGATCCTTATCCCCCCGGTGAAAAGGCTCGGGACCCCCATGGTCGTCAATAGGTGATCGAACCTCTTCTGGCAGGCCACCGGGAGGGTGAAGGTATAAGGGTCGCCAACGGGTGCCCCTTCCATGCTGTAGGCCTGCAGGCTGATGGTTGCCGTGGAAGTGCCCATGCTGTTCACCACCAGCCTGGTGGCCCAGATGCTCGTCTTGATCCCCAGGGTCCAGCCCCTGGAGGAGGTGACCACAGGGACGTCGAAGATGCTGGGGGCTGTGGTGGCGCTGCTGGTGATCCTGCAGTAGGCATGGATAGGCTTGTCAGCTTCCATGATGATGTACCCTTCCATATCCAAGGGCTCCCCGTCCCCAGTCCTATCCAAGAGCCAGCGGATTGCGTCCGCCAGGATGACTGTGCTCTGGGGCGCCACCTTTGCGGACCTCTTCCCCAGGAGGATACCCTCGGGGGAATAGAGGGCCAGGGAGACCCTTGCAGGCGGGGTGTCGGCGGGGGCCAGGCTGCTTATGCCTATCTCGGATCCCTCCCCCTTCCGGTCCGCCACGTAAGGTATCACGAGCCTCCTGGAGCCCCCGCAGGCGGGTTTGGAGGGCATCACACCCCCCACCCCCTGGGCATATATCTGGGCGAAGGCGGTGAAAGGGCCCGTGGACGATATCTGCAGTAGGCCCGAGAAGGGGGGCTTGAGGTCCATGGCCGTGATGACGTCATCGAACTTCCCCTGGGCCCCTGGCTGGAGGGTGAGGGCTTGGGGCCTGCCCGTGGGTGCTCCGTCAGGGGCATGGGCCTGGAGGGATATCTCTGCCTTGGTACCCGAGTGATTGTTCACCACCAGGCGGGTGGTGTAGGGTCCGTCCTTGACCACCACCGGGACGAAGCCTCTCATCTCTATCTCCCGATGGTATGTGGTGATGACGCTGGGGTCCGATGTCGCATTGAAGACCAGGCTGGAGATGGCATAGAGCTGCCTCGGGCAGCTGATCCTCAGGTACCCCTCCGCACCCACCGGCTCCTCCCCCTCCTTCTCCATCACCCAGCGCACGACGTTATCCAGCACCAGAGAGGCCGATGCACCAAGGGGTGTGGTGCGGCTGGCGGAGACGGTACCATCCGGTCCATGGAAATCTATCCTGACCTCACACTCCTGGGCGCCGAGGTTGGAGACCCAGAGGGTGGAGTGGTGGAGATCGGTATCGGCCGCATAGGGGACGGTCATGACCACCGGCACCTCCTCTCCAGGAGCCGGCAGTAGGTCTCTCACCATCTGAAAGGCCTTGGAGGGGCTGCCGGTGGGGCCTACCAGGGCCACGCCGTGATGGACCTCCTCGGTGAACTTCAGGGCGCTCCCCATGTCGGTATCTATGTCCTCCCTGGGGGCTATGGCGTGGGCCAGGACTATCCCATCCAGGCTCCCCCAGAGGTGCCGCAGCACGCCCTCCACCCCCTCAGCAGCCTTGGGGTCCTGGAGGTTGAGCTTCCCGTATCCTCCCCCCCACTGGACCTGGGGGTCCGAGGCAAAGCCCAGCTCGTCGCACCAGACCTGGGGCCTCTTCCCGTGCCTCTCCTCCAGCCTCCCCCGCGCCTCCACCAGCCTGGCGGCTATGGCATGCCTCGCCGTATCGATCCCCAGATCCCTCACATGGTAGCCTAATATATCAGGGAGCTCCTCAGGGGTGTAAGGGCCCTGGAGGAGGTTTTCCATCAGCTTGAGGGTGTACTCCCCATCCCCTCCACCGGCACCAACCAGGAGGTCCCTCCCGAAGAGGGAGTGGACGAGGCAGGAGGTGGTGGTGGCCAGGAGGGCGTACCTATCGACGCTGACCTCCCGCTCGGGCTCGTCCAGGAGCCAGACGGAGTGGACGGTGTCGAGGCCGTATCGCCTGCCGACGAACCTGAGGAATCGAACTACGCATCTCGCGTAGTCCTCGGTGGCAGACAGATCCCCAGAGGTGAGCCTCGGGACGAGGTCGTCGTAGTATGCGGCCTCCGGCTGATCCGTGTAATAAAAATTGAAGTCCCAGGGGCTGTACCTCCCGGGGATGGAATCCAGGACGAACTGGACGAGGCGGCCGTCGTGAGCTATCGCTCCCATTACGGCATCGAAGGTGACCCTGGGGAACTTCACCTTCCTCTCCGGCTCCAGCTGGGGGTATAGAAGATCTGGAATATGATGCTCTGCGGTGGCGAAGGCCTCCAGGTCCCCCTTCAGGAAGGCCGTCTTCAGGTATATCCTCACCAGGTTGAGCCCCTGGCCGTAGCGGTGCCAGCTGAAGTACCTGGCCTCGGGGGTGAAGTAGCTCCAGCCCCCCGACTCCCCGAAGACCTTGGTGGACTTGGGTACGGGCCTCTGCCTGGGCCAGTCGATATCCATGGCATCAACTCATGGACCGAGGATATAAGTTTTGCTAGAGCCTGTACACCCCCCGCCTCCCTGGGACCGGGGCGAGGGTGAGGTTGCAGGAGGGGCACTTGTAGGGCTCTCTCGCACCTGGGGCGGTGTAGAATATATAGCTGCAGTCAGGGCACCGCCTCTCCACGAGCCCTTCCGCCACCTTCCCCTCCACGGGGTACATCTTCCCCCGGCAGATGGGGCACCATCGGGGCTCCTCCTTCTCCGGCGTGTAGAAGCGGTAGCTGCAGGACTCGCACTCGTACTCCTGCATCTCAGCCCTCCAGGAGGAGGGGCATGAACTCCTCGCCTTCCAGGAGCCCCAGGGAGCCGCTCCGGGCGGAGAACTCGTCGAAGGCTATGCCGTCGCCCTTTCCCCCCGGCCTGTAGATGGCGAAGGGGACCGGGTCTGCCACATGGGCCCTCAGGCTTATGGGCGTGGGATGGTCTGGCAGGATGGCTAGGGCGGTGTCATCCCCCAGGCCGTCGAGGAGCCTCCCCAGGAGCCTCCTGTCCAAAGCTTCAATAGCTTCTATCTTCCGCTCCAGGTCCCCCGCGTGCCCGGCCTCGTCGGGGGCCTCCACATGGACGTAGGCGAAGTCCCTCTCCTCCAGGGCCCTGAGGGCGTAATCTGCCTTCCCCTCATAATTGGTATCGTAGTAGCCAGTGGCCCCAGGGACCTTGGGCACCTCCATCCCCAGGAGGATGCCTATGCCCTTGACCAGATCGACCGCCGAGATGACCGACCCGGCGATGCCGAAGCGCTTTTGGAAGGATTCCATCCTGGGCCTCCTCCCCTGCCCCCAGATCCAGATCATGTTGCCGGGCTTCCTCCCTGCCTTCAACCTGGCCATGTTCGCTTCGTGCCCCTCCAGGATGTTCCGAGAGGCGAGGATGAGCTCGTTCAGCCTCCGGGCCAGAAGGCCGTCAGGCCCTACCATGTGCTTTGCAATGGCCTGCCCCACGATATCGTGAGGCGGAGTGGTGGCTATCTTATCCTCTCTGCACTCCCGGAGGACGAAGAGGTGGCGGTAGCTCACGCCTGGATAGAACTCGCCGTAGTCCCTGAAGGCCCTCGCCAGGGCCTCTATCAGAGGTCTCGCTTCCTCGGTGGTTATGTGATCCGCATTGGAGCTTGTCAGGACGCCATCTCCTTCCGTTACCAGGTTGCACCTGAAGGCCAGGTCCCCTGGGCCCAGCTCCACGCCTATGCTGGCGGCCTCCAGCGGTCCGCGCCCCGTGTAATACTTCCTGGGATCGTAGCCCAGGATCGCCAGGTTGGCCACGTCGGAGCCCGGTTCCATCCCTTCGGGCACCGTCCTGAGGAGGCCGCACCTCCCCCGCCTGGCTATCTCGTCCATGTGCGGCTTCTCGGCGGCCTGGAGGGGCGTCTTCCCGCCGAGGGGCTCAAGCGGATAGTCGGCCATCCCGTCGCCCACGACGACGACGTACTTCATCCGCGCCCCCGCTTCAGGGCTATGCTTATTATATCGCTCAGGATGGCGCTGTTGGTCTCTATGGCCCCTGCTCCCTTCCCCACGACGGTTATATCCCCAGCCACGTCGGTCTGGAGGAGGGCCACGTTCAGGATCCCGTCCACGTTGAGTGGGTGATCTACCGGGACCAGACGGGGGGCCACCTCCAGGTGGGAGTTCCGGACTTCCCCGATGAGCTTGATGGCATAACCGTCCTCCTTGGCCAGCTTGACGGCCTCGGGGGTGACCTTCCTTATCCCCTGGGTCTTGACATCCCTGTAGGTGGCGTCGATCCCCATGAGCGCGTTAGCGAGGATTACGAGCTTGGCGGCCGTGTCTATGCCATCGATATCGTAGGAGGGGTCGGCCTCCGCTATCCCCATCTCCCTGGCCTCCTTCAGGACTATCTCAAAAGGGCTCTCCTCCCTGGCCATGCGGGAGAGGATGAAGTTGGTGGTGCCATTGAGGATACCCTCGATGGCCAGGATCTCGTCGCCCGCCAGGTTCACCTTTGCCAGGTTTATTATGGGCATGGCACCCCCCACGGAGGCCTCGAACCCAAACTCCACATCGTTCTTCTTGGCGGCGTCGCTCAGGGCCTTGAACCGCAAGGCCAAAGGGCCTTTGTTGGATGTGACGAGGTGCTTCCCCCGCCCCATGGCCTTCAGCATGTGCGTGAGCCCAGGCTCGCCGGTCTGGATGTTGGAGGGGGTCACCTCCAGGACAGCATCCGCTTCGAAGGCCTCGATGGCTTCCACGCCAGTCATCTTCCGCGCGCCTGGGTAGTTTATTATCCCGCGGGTCTGGCGCATCACCTCCAGGGCGCGACGGAGGTCTATCCCTTCCCCCTCTACAGCGGTGCCGGTGATGTCGGAGATGGAGACGACCTTAAGGTCAAGGCCGTACCTCTGCTTAAGGAACTCCCCCTTCCTCAGGAGGACCTCCACGAAGCCCTGGCCTATCACCCCGAAGCCTATGATCTGGATCTTCATCCTAAGACCTCAGGGACCTGATGACCAGGAGGTCCTTCTCCCTGGCCACGCTATCGAGCCGCTGGAGGGCCTCCTTTGCCTTCTCGGGGCGCGTCACCTCTATATCTATGAGGGCCGAGGACTCCTTCTCAGGGTGGGGCATCGCCAGCTTCAGGTCCGCCACCAGCACCCCTTCGATCTCGTTGATCCTGTCTATGGTGTCCCTGATGTCCGTGTCCACGATGTGCCCCACCAGGACCAGGGTAATCTTCTCCTTCTTCTTGAACTCCCCCACCTTGGAGACCCATATGTCCCGCCGCTCCAGCTCCGCTATGATGGCTTCGAGCATGGCGCTGTCCCTGACCTCGAAGAGGAGGTGGATCGGCACCCTCCCTTTGCCGAGCTCCTCCCGGAGGTGTACGACGCTTATGATATTGCCGCCCATCCTGGATACGGGCTCCAGGGCTTTGACCAGTTGCCCCGGGACGTCCTTCAGCTCCAGGTCGAGACTGATCTTCATGCATATGGCTTATCTGCCGGCGGTATTTAATACTTATCTAGCCCCGCCGGACCTCGAAGCTCCGGAATTCGCCCCGATACTCCTCCCATCCTACATCCACGCCGGTCA
>JBBSVP010000181.1:0-3272 GCA_038046745.1 Candidatus Hydrothermarchaeota archaeon | reverse complement strand
CGAGGTAGCAAAGCGCACCGAGACCGACGCTGACAGATGGACCCGTCGGGATTCGAACCCGAGGCCTCTCGCATGCCAAGCGAGCACTCTACCAGCTGAGCTACGGGCCCTCCGTCTTACTACGCCCGGGGGCTATTTAAACCTTTTTTATGGATCGCTGGTAGAGGCGTTTTAAAGGGATTGGGGTCAGCACCGTCGTGATCACCACCATCAGGACGATGGCAGAGAAGACCTCCCGTGAGAAGACCCCTGAGGTGGCCCCGATGCCGGCGATTATCAGGCCAACCTCTCCCCTGGAGATCATCCCCACACCCACTATGGCCGCGGCTTTCATCTCCCTGGAGAAGGCATAGGCCGGGAGGCCGCACCCCACGACCTTTCCCAGAATGGCCAGGAGGGTGAGTTCCAATGCCAGGAGGACGGAGGGGCCGGAGAGGGCGGAGAGGTCCACGAGGGTCCCCACGACCGTGAAGAAGAGGGGGGCCACCAGGAAGCTCACCTTCTCGGCGAACTCCTTTATCTCTATCGTGATCTTCGTCTCGGCTATCGCCATGCCCGCTGCAAAGGCCCCCAGGATGGGCGCCAAGCCTGCGACCCCGGCCAGGTAGGCGTACCCGAAGCAGAGGGCCATGGCAGACGCCTCCAGGGTCCCCCGGGCCTTGACCCAGGGGACGGTGCGCGTCACGATCCTGGGGAGAAGGAGGGCGCCGGCTACGGTCAGGAGGAGCAAGAACCCCACGGCTTTGAAGGCTATCCCGACAGCTTCCCCAGCCCTTATCCCACCTTCCGCGATGATGGAGAGAACAACGGCCAGGGTCACAAGGCCCAGGACGTCGTCCATGACGGCGGCACTGACCAGGACCTTAGCCTCCGGCTCCTTCTCCTTGCCCAGGTCCCGGAGGACCTTGACCGTTATGGCGATGCTCGTGGCAGTCAGGGTAGCCCCTGCCAGGAGGGCCTCGGCCGTGGTAGTCCCCCTTGAGACCATGAAGCCGTATCCGAGGGCGAAGGGGAGGACCACCCCGCCAATGGCCACGGAGGCGGCGAGGACTCCGATCTTTCGGAACTCAGCCAGCCTCGTCTCCATGCCTGCCACGAAGAGGAGGACGATGGCCCCCACCTCCGCGAAGGCCCTCACGGTCTCGTTTACAAGGATCGGCTGGAAGCCCAGGGGCGCTAGGTTGCCCAGGAGGGAGGGCCCCAGGGCTATGCCCGCCATAAGCTCCCCCACCACCGCCGCCACTCCGAACCTCTGGGCAGCCTCTCCCCCCACCTTCGCGGCGAAGATGAGGAGGCAGAGGGTGAGGATCGTCTCCAGGGTCCCGGGGTCCACGCTGGCCATCAGGAAGTATTTATATCTCCGGGCTTATTATACTCTGCCAGTGGGACCATGGACGTAAAAGAGATAGAGCTCAAAGGGCATATCATAGACTCCCTCGTCCTTCCCAGGGTCTTCGATACCATCATGGACATGGGCGGAGAGTTCGAGGTTCTCCAGTTCGAGATCGGGAAGCACAAGACAGACCCCTCCTACGCCAGGATTCTTGTGAAGGGGAAGAACCGCAAGGTTCTGGACCAGATCCTGGGGGAGCTGCATAAGATGGGGGCTGCCATCCCGGAGATGGAGCAACTGGTCCTCAAGCCGGCCCCCAAGGACAGGGCCCTGCCCGAGGACTTCTACTCCACCACCCACCATCCCACCTACGTCTTCCTGGAAGGCGAGTGGCTGGAGGTGGGCAATATAGAGATGGACAAGGTCATAGTGGTGGAGAAGGGGGAGAAGAAGGCGTATTGCAGGCCCATCAGTGAGATCAAGGCCGGAGACCTCATCGCCGTGGGGAAGAACGGGATAAGGGTGGAGCCGCCCCCAAGGCCCAGGGAGTATACGATCTTCGAGTTCATGAAGTCCTCGGTCTCCTCCGAGAAGCCCTCCCACCATCTGGTAGAGCAGATAGCGAAAGAGATCCTGGAGACGAAGGCTCAGGGGAAGAAGGTCCTGGCCGTCGTGGGGCCGGCCGTGGTCCACACCGGCGCTGGTGAAGCGCTTGCTACTCTCATCAAGGAGGGCTTCATCGATGTCCTCTTCGCCGGCAATGCCATGGCGGTCCACGACGTGGAGAGCCAGCTCTACGGCACGTCCCTTGGAGTGAGCATAAAGACCGGGAGGCACGCGGAGGGGGGCCACAGGAACCACCTCTACGCCATCAACGAGGTCATGAGGGCGGGCTCCATCAAGGGGCTGGTAGAGGCAGGAAAGCTCAAGAAGGGAATAATGTACGAGTGCATAATGAATAATGTACCCTACGTCCTGGCGGGCTCCATAAGGGACGACGGCCCCCTCCCGGAGGTGATAACGGACGTGGTGGCGGCCCAGAGGGCGATGCGCCACTGGGTGCGCGAGGTGGACCTGGTCCTGATGCTCTCAACCATGCTCCATTCCATAGCCGTTGGGAACCTCCTCCCGTCCAAGGTGAAGACCGTGTGCATAGACATCAATCCTGCCACGGTGACAAAGCTCTCCGATAGAGGCACGGCCCAGGCCCTGGGGGTTGTGACAGACGTGGGTATCTTCCTCCCCATGCTGGCGAAGGAGCTCCTCAAGGCCAAGAAGAAGCCTTAAGTACCGGCGGGGGAGGACGTTAAGTAGCAGCCGTGGTCTAGCCTGGTTTAGGACACTAGCCTTCCAAGCTCGTAACCCGGGTTCAAATCCCGGCGGCTGCATATCTCGCTCGCCCTCGCTTCCCTGTGGGGACATTTTATATTTAGGATACCCTCACTATAGGGTGTAATATGGAGAAGGTTGGGAGATGGCTGGGCATCCTGTTGCTCTTGGCCATCTCACTGCTCCCATCGGTCCAGGCTTATGATGGGGTAGACGTCCAAGGGTACCGGTTGGATGTAGAGATCAGCCCACCGGACCATGCCTTCAGGGCCTCGGCCACCATCCGGCTTGGGGTTGGACCTGGCATAGGCAGCACGGAGCTTCTCCTGAGCCGGGAGCTGTCGGTCCAGGCCGTGGAGGACCGGGAAGGTCCTCTGGAGTTCGAGAGGCAGGGGGACGGGCTTAGGATACATCTGAGGCATCGTGGGCGGGATACGGAGGTCACCGTGGCCTACGCAGGTATATCTGAGGGCTCCCAGCAGGGGGCCTGGAGCTCCATAGGCCCCGACGCCGGCTACATGATCTACGAGGCCCTCTGGTACCCCCTCGTATGGGGAGACGACGCCCCGGCAGAGGTGAGGGTGAGGGTACCCCAGGGCTACACGGTGGT
>JBBSVP010000180.1:0-3512 GCA_038046745.1 Candidatus Hydrothermarchaeota archaeon | reverse complement strand
ACTGGGAGAACCCTCCTGAGCCCTACAAGAAGTGCGGGGGTCCGGTCCTCCCGCTGCCCCCGCCCCAGAGGGATGACGGAACGCCCCTCTGGGAAGTCCTCTCAAAGCGGAGGTCCCTCAGGGACTACAGCGAGGAGCCTGTCACCAAAGGGGAGCTATCCCAACTCCTGTGGGCGGCCCAGGGCATCTCGGGGGAGATCGACGGCTATCCTGTCAGGACAGCACCTTCCGCCGGGGCCCTCTATCCCATCGAGACCTACTTGGTGGCGAATCTCGTGGAGGGGATTGAAGGGGGCATATACCACTACCTCGCCAGGGAGCATGCCCTCGAACTCTTGCGGAGGGGGGACTTTCGGCGGGAGATAGCAGCTGCCGCTCTGGACCAGGAGATGTGCGCGAAGGCCGGGGCGGTCTTTCTATGGACGGCGGTCCTCCATAGGACGAAGTGGAAGTACGGGGAGAGGGGCTACCGCTATATCTACAAGGACGCTGCCCACATCTGCCAGAACCTTTACCTAGCCGCCACCGCCCTGGGGCTCGGGTGCTGCGCCATCGGGGCCTGCTACGACGACGAGGTGAACACCCTCTTGGGAATCGACGGGGAGGGGGAGACGGCCGTGTACCTGGCGAGCGTGGGGCGGATATGATGATTAAAGTCTGGTGGGGTGGGCAAGTAGCGCCCCTCCGCAATCCGCCCGCTAACTCTTCGTAAGAGTTATATCCCCCAGGAGCAGGGGAGGGGACATGGCATTGAGCGCCTCGAAGCGGGAGAAGATCCTTGAGGAGATGAGAGCAGGCTACACCTTCTGGCTGGTGAGGTGCGAGAATCAGAGGTCGCAGTGCAACTCTTTCATGGTCAAGATCCGAACTGAGGTACTGGAGAAGGCCAAGGAAGTGAAGCCCGTATGCCCCTACTGCGGATATAAGGGCGCCTTCACGTTCGCCAAGAACCCCGAGGCCAGGCTCGGACCTGGGGATATAGCCCGCCTTTGATCTTACGGAGAGAAAGATGAAGCACGTCTACTGGATCGAGGAGGGGTGGCTGGCAGGAAGGCCTGGGCCCAACTGCCGCCAGTGGGACCTCATGGAGCTATATCAGGGGGGCTTCAGGGCCATAGTATCTTTAGAGGAGACCGACCCCCGGGAGATCTTAGGGGCGGGCTTCGAGCACCTGATGCTCCTCATCCCCGGATGTACCGTTCCCGGGATGGAGGCCATGGAAGAGTTCTGCCGCTACGTGGAGGCGAAGTTGGGGGAGGGGAAGCCCGTCCTGGTCCACTGCCACTATGGGGAGGGGCGAACCGGGACGATGCTGGCCAGCTGGTGCCTGTGGAAGGGCATGGGTCTGGAGGAGGCTGTTGGGCTTGTCCTGAGCCGCAAGCCCACGGCCATAGGGTTCCCTGAGAGGCTCGAAGCCCTCCGACTCTTTGCCGAAAGAGTCCAGAAGAAGTAATTACTTCTTCTTGAAGAGCCCCGCGTTGGCCGAGGTGGCCGCCAAGTGGAGGACGATGCACATGCCCCTCTTCACCATCATGGGGTTGAGGTTGCATATGGCATTAACGACCTTCCCGCTCTTCTCGTCCCTGAAGAGCGTTATCTCCCCCTCCTTATCGCCGCAGAGGGGGCAGCCCCACTCCTCGGTTACGCACTCCTCCTCGTACAGCTCCTCTTTCCCCCTGCCTCCAAGAACCCCTATCTTCATCATGACCCCCCTATTGAATATTACCTCCCGGATATTTTAAGCTATAGGGTACAGGGCCCCGAGAAAGGGACCACCAGCACAGGGCATTTCGCCCTCCTTATCACCCCTTCCGAGACGCTTCCCAGGAGGAATCTGTCCACGCCCTTACCGGTGCTGCTCAGGACGATGAGATCCACGCCCTCCCTCTCCGCCTTCCGCACGATCTCCTCGGCGGGCTTCCCGAACTCCACCTGGACATTGGCCTCGATCCCATGCTCCTTAGCCCCTTTCACCACCACCTCTAGGAGCTTCAGGGCCTCGTACTCCACGGTGGCTGGGCTTGGGGGGTACCGTCACCTCCCCGGCGGGCGGGAGGGAGGTCAGGTCCACCACGTAGAGGCCCACCACCTCGGCCCTGGCATCCTTTGCCAACTGAAGGGCGTATTCCACTGCTGCATCGGCCCTGTCTGAGCCGTCCGTTGCTACCAGGATCTTCTTGAACATCTCCTCACCAGTAGTACTTTATGTGGTAAGCAGCTATAACTGCCGCCATGACCAGGACGATGAAAGGGAGGAAGGGCAGGAGCCTTATGGCAAGTCTCTGGAGAGTGGGCATGGATCACACCTTGAACGGGAGCTTGATGAAGTAATTCAGGACGTAGATGACCCCTATGAAGAAGGTCAGGGTACCGAGCATGGGCTTGAGGTAGCGCTCCGGTACGTACTTCTGGGTCTTGGAGCCGCACCACGAGCCGAATATGGCGGCGGCAGCCACGAAGAAGCCCCACCCCCACTCGGGGGCCCTGTAGATACCGGTGAGCATGGGGACGGTCACATTGTAAGCGAAGAGGCCCACGGCAGATAGGGTTATGACAAAAGGTATAGTCGCTGCCACGAGGACGTACATGGGAAGCTTGAAGAGGGTGACCATGATGGGAACGAGGAGGAAACCGCCGCCGACGCCGAAGGTGGAGGCTACTATCCCCACGCCGAAGCCTATGACAAAGAGGAGAGGGACGCTGAGGGTCCACTCCTCGCCCCAGTAGGCGATCTTTATATGGCTGAGGGACTTCTCCACCGTCGTTATCCTCACATCCTCGGGGAGGCCAGAAGGCAGCTTGCCCTGGGCCACCATCTCCCTAGCCCTGGCATCGAACTTCTCCTGTATCACCCTCTGGCTCTTCATCTGGGCCAAGTAGCGCGGCGTGATCTCATACCATAGGTGGGCCCCCATGAAGGCCAGGGCGACGCCCACGGCGGCCTTGAAGGGGACAGGGTCCGAGAGGTATAAGACCCTGATGAAGGGGCCTATCTGTGCCCCGATGGCAGCGCCCACGCAGAGCCATAAGGCCAAGTCCAGGTTCCACTGCCTCTCCCGCCTGTAACCGAAGAGGGCCCCGAAGGGGTTCAAGAAAGTGACCACCAAGTCCGTGGGACTTATATTGACGGAGTTGAACCTGAGGATGCTCATGGAGTATGGCAAAGAGAAGATCCCGGTGGCCTCCCCGACTATGGACATGGTATAACCGGTCCAGAAGCCCATCCAAAGGAGGTGCCAGAGGGGGACCTCGACCTCGGCCAGGGGGAAGTACACGGGATCACCTCAGGATATAGCCGTGCTGGAGGTAACGGGAGACGACCCCCAGTACGAGGGCCAAGAGGATGAGGGGAAGCTGCTCGTAGAGGAACTCCCGCAGAATCGCGTTCATAGCAGTAAAGAGCAGTGTGGCCTTACTCCTCTTTCGCCTTACCGTAGGCCTCCACTAAATCGGTCCCTACGCCCCTCCCGCTCTTGAAGGCTTTCACAGCCTCCTCGTGGATAGCCACAGCA
>JBBSVP010000179.1:0-14173 GCA_038046745.1 Candidatus Hydrothermarchaeota archaeon | reverse complement strand
CCCCTGAGGCCCTTCTTTATGGCCCCCGCCAGTTGGATGCCCATGGGGCAGAAGGAGGACGTGGGGGTGAAGGTTAGGGAGACTGAGCCCCCGTCGATCTTCAGGTCAGAAACGAGGTTCATGTCATAGATACTGGTGTTTGTATGGGGATCTTTAATCCCTTTCAGCTTCTGTATCACCGCCTCTTCCAGAATCATACTTGACCTCCTGGGTAATATCCATGCAGGGTAACAAGGTAAAGCTATATGAATTAATCCCGAGACCGGACGAAAACTTTATATACACATAGGATATATCGCCTTTACCCGAGAGGGTATGGCGGCCACAGCGGAGGGGCCACACCCGTTCCCATTCGAACACGGAAGTAAAGTCCTCCAGCGATTCTGGTTGTACTATGGTGCGCGAGCCCATGGGAAGTCAGAGACGCCGCCAGCCCCCTTCAATGTTCAGGAGCGTCATGGAGCTAAAGGTAGCTTTGAGAGGGTTGTACCTAGAGGTAGAGGCGGGGAGATATATCGGCCCTGGTAGTGTAGCGGCCTATCATACGGGACTGTCAGCGCCGCCAGTCCCTGACTGGCGGTGGGAGAACTCCCGTGACTCGGGTTCAAATCCCGACCAGGGCGCTATGATACATTGGATACATTGAGAGGCAGGATTATGGACGTCTTTCCTGGGGATACAGGTTTTTTTCTCGTTTTGGGTCCGCCTTTGAGGCCCAGGGACATCTCGGGGGCCCGTAACTCAGTCTGGAAGAGTGCCGGCCTTTTAACGCTTTTGGAAGATAGCCGGGAGTCGCGGGTTCAAATCCCGTCGGGCCCGTCTGTCAGCGCTTCGGAAGAACTCCCTGCGGTCGTTCTTCCTCGCGCCGACACCCACGGGGGTACGAATCTAGAGGTTGAGGGGGTTAGAGTTTGAAGTTAGATGTTTCGAAGCACGCGCTCGTGCCGGAGAACGAGATATTGTCGGAGAAGGAGCTGAATACCCTCCTGGCGAAGTATAACATAACGAAAGGGCAGATGCCCAAGATCTTCATCTCAGACCCTGTCGTGAAGACGATCGAGGCGAACCTGGGGGATGTAATAAAGATAACCCGGATAAGCAAGACCGCCGGGAAGAGCGTCTTCTACAGGGTAGTGGTCTCGGAGTGATGGGAGCATGGACACGAAACTTGTCTTCAAGGCCTTTCTGAAAAAGAGGGAACTTGTCAGACAGCACATTGACTCTTACAACGATTTCATCGACAACCGGCTCCCAGTGATCGTCAACGCGACGGGCAAGATCGAGACAGACGTAGGGTATGAGGTCCGCCTGGGGAAGGTCGTGGTGGGCAAAGCCGAAGGCATAGAAGCCGACGGCTCCAAGAGCAGGATCACGCCCACGGAGGCCAGGCTGAGGAATCTGAGCTACTTCTCCCCGGTCTATGTGGAGATGACCCCTAAGAAAGGGGATAAGGAAGGCGCTACAGAGATGGTGAAGATAGGGACCATCCCCACCATGCTCAAGTCCAAGATCTGCAACCTCTACGGCCTGGACGACGCAGCGCTGACTAAGGCAAGCGAGGACCCCCTGGACCCAGGCGGCTACTTCATCGTCAACGGCTCCGAGAGGGCCCTGGTGACCATAGAGGACCTGGCGCCCAACAAGATCATGCTTGAGAAGAACGAGGAGTACAGCAAGATAACCGAGGTCGCGAAGGTATTCTCAAAGCGCTCGGGTTTCAGGGCCTTGGTATCGGTGGAAAGGGACCGCGACGGCCTTATAGGCGTTACATTCCCGTCGGTACCTGGGCAGATACCCCTCGTGATAATGATGCGGGCCCTCGGCTTAGAGACGGATCAGGAGATCGTTTCCACCGTCTCGGAGGACCCCGAGGTCCTGCAGCTCATCCTAGAGAACCTGGAGGAGTACCTGGAGGTCAAGACACCCCAGGAGGGCATAGAGTTCATAGGGAAGAAGGTCGCCGCTGGGCAGACCAAGGAGTATCGGCAGAAGAGGGCGGAGCAGGTCATCGACCGTTACCTCCTCCCCCACATAGGGATAGACCCCGAGGACAGGATAAGGAAGGCCCATTACCTGGGAAGGATGGCGATAAGGGTCATAGAGCTTGCCCTGGAGAGGAGAGGCCCCGATGACAAGGACCACTACGCGAACAAGCGCCTCCGGTTGGCAGGGGACCTGATAGAGGACCTCTTCAGGGTCGCCTTCTACAACCTGACCAGGGATATAAAGTACCAGTTGGAGAGGGCCGTGGTGAGGGGGAAGGAGCCCTCCATCCAGACGGCGGTGAGGAGCGACGTCCTCACAGAGAGGGTAAGGCACGCCCTCGCTACGGGGAACTGGGTTGGGGGGAGGGCAGGGGTCTCCCAGCTCCTAGACAGGACGAACTACCTGTCCGTCGTCTCCCATCTGAGGAGGGTCATATCCCCCCTCTCCCGTGCCCAGCCCCACTTCGAGGCCCGCGACCTCCATCCCACCCAGTTCGGGAGGCTATGCCCCAGCGAACCTCCAGAGGGGCCAAACTGCGGCCTGGTGAAGAACCTGGCCCTCTCCTGCGAGTTCTCGACGGGGATAAGCGACGCCACCATAGAGCCCCTCATGCACGACCTTGGGGTCAAGCCCATAAGAAAGGCAGGCGGTACATAAAATGGAGGCCAACGTATACATAAATGGGAAGCTCATAGGGACCCACGGGGATCCCCAGGCCCTGGTAGCCGAGATAAAGGAGCTGAGGAGGAAGGGGAAGATCTCGGGGCAGACCAACATCGCCTATTACTGCGACACCCAGGAGGTCCTGATAAATACCGACGCCGGCCGGGCCAGAAGGCCCCTCATCGTAGTGGAGAAGGGGAAGCCCAGGCTCAAGGAGAAGCAGCTGGAGGCCCTGAAGAACGGGGACCTGACCTGGGACGATCTCCTGGCCAGCGGTGCGGTGGAGTATCTGGACTCGGAGGAGGAGGAGAACGCCTATATAGCAATGTCATCGGCTGAGCTGACGGCAGAGCATACCCATGTGGAGATAGACCCCCTCCTGATGGTGGGAATATGCACGGCGATCTTACCATTTCCGGAATACAACTCCTCCCCCAGGAATACCATGGGCGCCGGCATGGCGAAGCAGTCCTTGGGGTTCTACGCTTCCAACTACAACTACCGCACCGATACCAGGGGGCATCTATTACACTATCCCCAAGTATCCCTCATCGAGTCGGAGATAATGGGGATGGTGGGCTACGACCGGAGAGCGGCAGGGCAGAACTACGTGGTAGCCGTGCTATCGTTCATGGGTTATAATATGGAGGACGCCCTAATCCTGAACAAGGGCTCCATAGAACGGGGCCTTGGCAGGTCTACCTTTTACAGATCCTACGAGGCCGAGGAGCGCCGCTATCCTGGCGGGCAAGTGGACATCTTCGAGCTCCCTGCCCAGGATATAAGGGGCTACCGCTCGGAGGAGGACTACAAGAACTTGGGAGAAGACGGTATTACGGCGCCGGGGGCGGTGCTAACCCAGGGCCAGGTCCTGGTGGGAAAGACATCGCCTCCCCGCTTCCTGGAGGAGATCAGCGAGTTTGGCATGGCCAAGGAGAAGCGCAGGGAGACCTCTGTCACAGTCAGGCACGGGGAGGAGGGAGTTGCGGACTTCGTCATGCTCACCGAGAGCATAAACGGGAATAAGTTAGTGAAGGTCAGGATGAGGGATGAGAGGGTCCCGGAGCTCGGCGACAAATTCGCCTCCCGCCATGGACAGAAGGGCGTCATAGGTCTCATAGTCCCCCCGGAGGACATGCCCTTCACAGAGGACGGCATAATACCGGACCTCCTAATCAATCCCCACGCCATCCCATCGAGGATGACCGTGGGTCAGGTCCTGGAAATGATAGGGGGAAAGGTGGCCTGTCTGGATGGGAATAGGACGCCGGGCACGGCCTTCTCGGGTGCCAAGGAGGAGGCCCTCAGAAAGGCCCTGGTGGCCAACGGCTTCAAACATACCGGGAGAGATGTCATGTACAACGGTATGACGGGGGAGCTATTCAAGGCCGAGATCTTCGTGGGGGTGGCCTACTACCAGAAGCTCCACCACATGGTCTCAGGGAAGATCCACGCCCGTTCCAGGGGCCCTGTCCAGGTCCTCACCAGGCAGCCCACGGAAGGCAGGGCAAGGGAGGGAGGCCTGAGGTTCGGAGAGATGGAGAGGGACTGTCTCATAGGCTATGGCGCTGCTCTTCTGCTCAAGGAACGGCTCCTGGACGAGTCCGACAGGCACGTCATGCAGGTCTGCGAGAAGTGTGGCTCCATAGCCGTCTACGATAAGCTCAGGGACACTGTCTACTGCTCCATCTGCGGCAAGGATATCGACGTGGCCGAGGTGGAGGTCTCCTACGCTTTCAAGCTTCTCCTGGACGAACTCCGCTCCCTGGGCATAAATCCAAAACTCTCCCTGTCGGAGAAGGCGTGAGGTGCTGAGATGAAAATCTTCCCAAAAAAGATCGAGAGCGTCAAGTTCGGGCTCCTGACCCCTGACCAGATAAGGAAGATCTCCGAGGTCAAAGTGGTGACCGCCGACACCTACGACGAGGACGGCTATCCCATCGAGGGGGGGCTTATGGACCCCCGGCTGGGGGTCGTTGATCCTGGACTGAAGTGCAAGACCTGTGGCGGGAGGGTTGGCGAGTGCCCTGGCCACTTCGGGAGGATAGAGCTGGCCAGGCCCGTGATCCACGTGGGCTACGCCAAGCAGATCAACAAGAGCCTCAGGGCCACCTGCAGGAAGTGCGGCCGCCTCCTGATCCCGGAGGCCAAGATAGAGGAATACCGTGACCAGATAAAGAAGGCCCGGAAGGTGGGGAAGAACGACAGCGATATCGTGGAGGACATCTTGAAGGCCGCCAAGGCCACCAACCAGTGCCCCTACTGCAGCGAGGAGCAGTTCGATATAAAGTTCGAGAAGCCCACCGCCTTCATGGAAGAGAGGAACAGACTCTCCCCCACCGATGTGCGGGAGAGGCTGGAGAGGGTAACCAACCAGGACGCCGAGGTGATGGGCTTCGACCTGGAGGTAGCCCGCCCAGAGTGGATGATCTTCACCGTCCTCCCAGTGCCCCCCGTCACCGTCCGTCCTTCCATAACTCTGGAGTCTGGGGAAAGGTCCGAAGACGACCTGACCCACAAGCTGGTGGATATCCTGAGGATAAACCAGAGGCTAATGGAGAATGTGGAGGCAGGCGCTCCCCAGCTGATCATCGAGGACCTTTGGGAGCTCCTCCAGTACCACGTAACTACCTACTTCAACAACGAGGTAGCTGGCGTACCCCCTGCCAGGCACCGGTCAGGGAGGCCTCTCAAGACCCTGACTCAGAGGCTGAAGGGGAAGGAGGGACGCTTCAGATCCAACCTCTCGGGGAAGAGGGTGAACTTTTCTGCCAGGACCGTGATATCTCCGGACCCGAATATAAGCATAAACGATGTGGGTGTCCCGGAGATCATAGCCAAGGAGCTCACCTTCCCTGTGAGGGTCACCTCCCAGAACATCGACTACCTCAAGAGCCTCGTCGCCAGCGGGCCCAACGTATATCCGGGGGCGAACTACGTGGAGCGGGGAGACGGCTCGAGGATCCACCTGGGGAGGGTGAAGAAGTCCGAGGAGATCGTCGATAAGATAGAGCCTGGGTGGAAGGTGCACAGGCACCTCCAGAACGGTGATGTGGTCCTCTTCAACAGGCAGCCCTCCCTTCACAGGATGAGTATTATGGCCCATGAGGTGCATGTGATGCCTTCCAAGACCTTCCGCCTCAACCTCTGCGTCTGCCCCCCCTACAATGCCGACTTCGATGGAGACGAGATGAACCTCCATGCCATCCAGGGGGAGGAGGCCAGGGCTGAGGCCAGGGTCCTCATGAGGGTCCAGGAGCAGATCCTATCGCCCAGGTTCGGCGGCCCCATCATAGGCGGCATCCACGATCACATCTCCGGGGCCTACTTACTGACGAGAAAAGAGACCAGATTTACCAGGGAAGAGGCCTTCCAGATACTCTATGCCTCCGGAATCGATGAGAAGCTCCCGGAACCCACCATCGATGACGGGAAGGAGTACTACACCGGTAAGCAGCTCTTCAGTCTCCTCCTGCCCAAGGACATCAATCTAACCTACCGGCCGAAGGTGGCGAAGAAAGAGGTACCAAAGGGCGAAGAGTCAGACGAGTCCATAGTGACCATAAGGAACGGGGAGATAGTTATCGGGGTCATGGATGAGAAGTCCTTCGGTGCCTTCGCCGGGGAGCTCCTGGACAGGATTGTGAAGGACTACGGCACCGATGCAGCTAGGCAATTCCTGGATAAGGTCACCCGCCTCGTGGTCCAGTTCATAACCACCAGGGGGTTCTCCACAGGTATCGACGATGAAGACCTCCCCACCGAGGCCAAGGAGAGGATAGAAGAGATACTGGACAACGCCGGGACGAAGGTAGACGAACTGATCCAGGCGTACCGGGACGGGATCTTGGAGCGGCTCCCGGGCAGGACCTTGGAAGAGACCTTGGAGATGAGGATCATGCAGACCCTGAGCGAGGCCAGGGACAAGACGGGCTCCATAGCCAACGAGTATCTGGAGAGGGAGTCCGAGGCCGAGGGCAAGGAGAACAGCGCCAGGATCATGGCTGTAACAGGCGCCAGGGGCTCTCTCCTCAACCTCACCCAGATGGCCGCTTGCGTGGGGCAACAAGCCGTGAGGGGTGAGCGGGTAATGCGGGGCTATGCAGGGCGCACCCTCCCCCACTTCAAGAGCGGGGATAAAGGCTCAAGGGCCAAGGGCTTCGTCAGGTCTTGCTACAAGAGCGGACTAGGTCCGCTGGAGTACTTCTTCCATGCCATGGGTGGGCGAGAAGGGCTGGTGGATACGGCGGTGAGGACATCCCAGAGCGGGTATATGCAGCGGCGGCTTATAAACGCCCTCCAGGACCTGAAGGTGGAGTACGACAGCACCGTGAGGGATACCCGGGGAGTTATAGTGGAGTTCAAGCATGGGGAAGATGGAGCAGACCCCTCGAGGACAGATTGGGGGAGCGTGGCTAACGTGAAGAAGATCGTAGAGAGCGTAGTGAAGGGCGCCAGAGAGGGATGAGATGTACCTGAAGGAGAAGGAGATCAAGGAGAGGCTGGCGGAGGTGGAGGGTGAGCTATCTGAGAAGATTTATGGGGAGCTGAAGAAGGAGTTATCCCATATAAAGGTCACTGCAGAGGATCTGGAGAAGATCCTGGGGGAGGTTAAGAGGAGGTACGAGTACGCCATGGTGGAACCCGGCGAGGCCGTCGGGGTTGTCGCCGCCCAGAGCATGGGAGAACCTTCGACCCAGATGACCATGAGGACCTTCCACTACGCAGGGGTCGCGGAGCTGAATGTCACCCTGGGGCTCCCCAGGATCATAGAGATCGTCGATGCCCGCAAGGTGCCCTCCACCCCCACCATGACCATATACCTGGAGGAAGAGTACGCCAGGGATCGGGAGAAGGCCGAGGAAGTAGCAAAGCAGATAGAGACCGTCACCGTGGGTGATGTCCTGGATAGGGCGGAGATAGACTTGATAGACTCCAAGGTGGCTTTCGTTCTGGATGCCACGGAGCTGAAGAAGAGGGAGATCAAAGTACCGGAGATCGTAGAGAAGTTAGAAGGCCTCAAGGCAGAGATCCAGTGGACAGAGAAGGCGAAGCAGATCTTCCTGAAGCTCCCCTCGCCCTCCTTGAAAGAGCTGAGGAAGCTCAGCCTCAAAGGCAGAGAGGTCTACCTCAGGGGGATCAAGGGAATAAAGAGGGTAGTGATGAGGAAAGAGGGAGAGGAATATATCATATATACCGAGGGCTCCAACCTGAAGGACGTCCTGAAGATCGAAGGGGTTGATATAACGAAAACCAAGACCAACGACATCATAGAGATCGAGAAGGTCCTGGGGATTGAGGCGGCTAGGAATGCCATCATCAACGAGATCCTCGATACTCTAGACGAGCAGGGGCTCATGGTGGATATCAGGCATCTGATGCTGATAGCGGAGATGATGTGCGTAGACGGTACTGTGAAGGCCATAGGGAGGCACGGCGTCTCCGGAGAGAAGGCTTCGGTCCTGGCAAGGGCTGCCTTCGAGATCACTGTGGACCACCTCCTGAAGGCAGGGATAAAGGGCGAAGTTGAGGAGCTGGCGGGGATCGTGGAAAATGTCATCGTGGGCAGGCCCGTCAGACTGGGGACAGGAATGGTAGAGCTGGTCATGAGGCGAGAGCTCCCGGAGAAGAAGGAGGCAGTGGGATGAACATCGAGAAGGCCATAAGGACGGCGGTGGACACCGGTAAGGTCGTCTTCGGGGAGAAGGAGACCTTGAGTGCGGTGAAGAGCAAAGAGGTGCGGCTAGTCATCGTCGCTGGTAACTGCCCCGCCGGTCCTAAGGCGGGCCTGAAGAAGGCCGCGGAGTTCTCAGGAATACCCACATACGAATACGCCACCAGCCTGGAGCTGGGCTCCGTCTGTGGGAGGCACCACCTCGTCTCCATGCTGGGGATCTCAGAAGCAGGGGATTCAGATATCTTTGAGCTAGGTAGGAGGTAGACATCGTTGGAGGTTCTGAAGCTCTCTTCCCAGGAGATCCAGTACATAGCCCTCTTCGAGCGCCTCACCGGTGCTGTCACCAAGGACTGCATCAACGACGATGAGGAGAACAAGATCCTCTTCGTTGTCAAGAAGGGGGACATGGGGCTAGCAATAGGGAAGAAAGGCTCCAACATCCAGCGAGTGAGGCAGGCCCTGGGGAAGAAGGTCGAAGTCGTGGAGCACTCTGACGACCCAGTGGAGTTCGTCAAGAATGCCTTCCATCCCGTCAGGGTGACGGACGTCTCCATCACGGCTGAAGGGCCCCAGAGGAAGGTAGCCCGGGTGGTGGTGGACGACAGAGACAGGGCCACGGTCATAGGAAGGCGAGGAAAGAACATCCAGAAGGTGAAGACACTGGCGGAGAGACATCATAGTATAAACGAGGTCATCGTGGCTTGAGGTGGAAGAATGGCGAAGAAACCTACCGGAGAATTTGCAGCGAGAAAGCTCAGTACCAGGAGGCAGCAGTTCAGGTGGAACAGCCCCAAGTACAAGAAGAGAGTATTGAGGCTCAAGGAGAAGTCCAATCCGCTGGAAGGGGCCCCTATGGCCAGGGGCATCGTCCTGGAGAAGGTGGGGATAGAGGCTAAACAGCCTAACTCCGCCATAAGGAAGTGTGTCAGGGTCCAATTGATCAAGAGCGGGAGGCAGGTCACGGCGTTCGCCCCTGGGGATGGGGCCATAAACTTCATTGATGAGCACGATGAGGTCGTCATCGACGGGATCGGGGGGAGGAAGGGTGGCTCCATGGGGGACATACCGGGGGTAAGATTCAAGGTGACGAAGGTGAACAACGTCTCCCTCCTGGAGCTGGTGAAAGGGAGAAAAGAGAAGCCGGTGAGATAAGATGGTGGTCAAGCTCTTTGGGGTCTGGGATACCAATGAAGTGGAGGTGAGGGATCCGGGTCTGAAGGCCTACATAAACCTCAAGCCCGTCTACATCCCCCACAGCGGTGGAAGGCATGTCAAATCCTTCGGTAAGGCCGATATGCACATCGTCGAGAGGCTCATCAACAGGGTCACGGTGACGGGGCACGAGGGAAAGAAGCACAAGAGGACGAGCGGGAGGAACACCGGGAAGAAGCACATGACCTACGCCATAGTTCGGGAGGCCCTGGATATGGTAGAGAAGACGACCAAGAAGAACCCAGTCCAGGTGCTGGTGGATGCCCTGACCAATGCCGCTCCCAGAGAAGAGACGACGAGGATAAAGTACGGCGGTACCGCCTACCACCAATCGGTGGATGTGGCCCCCATGAGGCGCCTGACCGTCGCCCTGAGGTTCATAACCATCGGTGCGGCAAAGGCGGCTTTCAGGACGAAGAAGTCCATGCCCCAGTCCCTGGCTGAGGAGATCATGGGAGCCGCCAACTACGACCTCAAGTGTTACTCCATCTCAAAGAAGGAGGAATTGGAGCGTATAGCCAAAGCGGCCAGGTAGTGCCGTAGCGGTGGTGTGAAGATGGGCAGAAAAGAGCAGATGGCAGAGAAGGTCTCCCAGCTGATGGACAAGCAGGAGAAGATACGGAACATGGGGATAGTAGCCCATATAGACCACGGGAAGACCACCCTGAGCGACCACCTCCTGGCCGGGGCCGGGATGATCTCCGAGGAGCTGGCGGGACAGCAACTCTACCTGGACTCCGATATCCAGGAGCAGACGAGGGGCATAACCATCGACGCCGCCAACATCTCCATGGTCCACCACTACAAGGGGGAAGAGTACCTCATCAACATGATAGACACCCCAGGCCACGTGGACTTCGGCGGTAATGTCACGAGGGCCATGCGGGCCGTGGACGGGGTTATAGTTGTAGTGGATGCTGTCGAAGGGATCATGCCCCAGACGGAGACCGTCCTGAGGCAGGCCCTGAAGGAGTGGGTCAAGCCAGTCCTCTACATCAACAAGGTCGATCGGCTCATCAACGAACTCCGCCTTACCCCAGAGGAGATGCAGAAGCGCTTCGCCACCATCCTGGCCGAGTTCAACAAGATCGTCAGGTCCATGGCGCCACCCGAGTTCAAGGATACGTGGCAGGTGAAGGTGGAGGACGGGTCCGTCTCTTTTGGCTCCGCCTACAACCAGTGGGCTGTAAACCTGCCCGTGATGAAAGAGTCAGGCATAACTTTCAAGGACGTCATAGACTACAACATCCAGGGGAAGCAGAAAGAACTCTCGAAGAAGGCCAAGGTCCACGAGGTGATCCTGGACATGGTGATAAGGCACCTGCCCAACCCCCTAACCGCCCAGCGCTATCGTATCCCCCGCGTATGGACGGGCGATCTCAATAGCCCCGATGGGAAGGCGATGCTCTGCTGCGACCCGAAAGGAAAATTTGCCATGATGGTGACGACCATCAAGGTTGACCCCCAAGCTGGGGAGGTGGCCACAGGGAGGATCTTCTCCGGGACCCTGGAGCGGTCCATGGAGGTCTACCTAGCAAACCTCAAGACCAAAGTGAGGACCCAGCAGGTCGGCGTATACATGGGCCCCGAGAGGATGCCCACGGATAGGGTCGTGGCTGGAAACATAGCCATGGTGGCGGGGCTGAGGAATGTCATGTCGGGTGAGACCGTCTCGGCTGCTGACGCGCCCATAGAGCCCTTCGAGGAGCTGAAGCACACCTCGGAGCCAGTCGTCACCGTGGCAGTGGAGGCGAAGAACATGAAGGACCTCCCCAAGCTGGTGGAGGTCCTCAAGATCATGGCCCGGGAAGATCCGACCCTCAAGATCCAGATAAACGAGGAGACCGGCGAGCACCTGATGTCCGGGATGGGGGAGCTGCACCTGGAGATCGTGGCCTACAGGATAAAGGAGAGGGGCGTCGATATAAACGTCTCACCGCCCATAGTCGTTTACCGGGAGTCCGTCGAGGGCGCCTGTACCCCGGTGGAGGGAAAGTCCCCCAACAAGCACAACAAGTTCTATATAACCGTGGAGCCCCTTGAGGAGCCCGTCTTCCAGGGCCTCGTCAGCGGGGAGCTGAAGCCCGGGAGGCTGAAGGGCAAGGAACTGGCCAAGCTCTTCGAGGAGCACGGGATGGATAAGAAAGATGCCAAGGGCATCGTCGAGATCTACGCGAACAATGTCCTGACGGACGTGACCAAGGGCGTCCAGTACATTAACGAGGTGATACAGCTCATCCAGGAGGGCTTCCACGAGGCCATCGACAACGGCCCAATAGCCAAGGAGAAGGTCCTTGGCCTGAAGGTGAAGCTGACCGACGCGAAGCTCCACGAGGACGCGATCCACAGGGGCCCCGCCCAGGTCATACCGGCGATAAGGGAGGCCGTGAGGGAGGCGATGGTCAGTGCCAGTGCCATCCTCAAGGAGCCCAAGCAGAAGGTCTTCATTCACGTCCCTCAGGACTACATGGGGCCGGCAACCCGTGAGATCCAGGGCCGGCGGGGCCAGATCATAGACATGAAGCAAGAGGGGGACATGATGATCATAGAGGCCAAGTGCCCGGTGGCAGAGATGTTCGGCTTTGCCAGCGACATCAGGTCTGCCACAGAGGGCCGCGCCTTGTGGTCCACGGAGTTTGCAGGCTTCGAGAAGCTGCCCGCAGAACTTCACGAACAGGTGGTAAAGAAGATAAAGGAGAGGAAAGGTTTAAATTAGGTACCCTTCCAATTAGTTACGACCATAGGAGGTAATGAAATGGCTGCAAAGGCGCACTTGAACCTAGTATTCATCGGGCACGTAGACCACGGTAAGTCCACTACCGTGGGGAGGCTCCTCTACGAGCAGGGGGCCATAGGCGAGCACGTGATAAAGCAGTACAAGGTAGAGGCCGAGAAGATAGGGAAGGCGACATTCGAGTTCGCCTGGGTCATGGATAGGCTCAAGGAGGAGAGGCAGAGGGGCCTCACGATAGATATATCCCACACCAAGATGGAGACGGGCAAGTACTACTTCACCGTCATCGACGCCCCAGGGCACAGGGACTTCGTCAAGAACATGATAACGGGCGCAAGCCAGGCCGATGCAGCCGTCCTGGTGGTGGACGTGGGCCAGAGGGACGACAAAGGCGGGCTGATGCCCCAGACCAAGGAGCACGTCTTCTTGGCCCGGACCCTTGGGATAGGGCAGCTCATCGCAGCCATCAACAAGATGGACACCGTCAACTACGACCAGAAGAAGTTCGAGGAGACGAAGAACATCCTCCAGAAGCTCTTCCAGATGGTGGGCTACAAGCCCGAACAGATCAACTACATCCCCATCACTGGGCTGAAGGGTGACAATATAACCAAGAAGTCTGATAAGATGGCCTGGCACACGGGCCCGACCCTGGTGGAGGGGATAGACAACTTCAAGGTCCCTGAGAAGCCCATAAACCTACCCATGAGGCTGCCCATTCAGGACGTGTATTCGATTACCGGCATAGGTACGGTACCTGTTGGCAGGGTTGAGACGGGGATCCTAAAGGTGGGCGATAAGGTGATCTTCGAACCCGCCGGTGCGACCGGCGAGATCAAGAGCATCGAGATGCACCACGAGTCCATATCCCAGGCGGAGCCCGGCGACAACGTGGGCTTCAACGTCAGGGGCGTTGGCAAACAGGATATAAAGCGCGGGGACGTCTGCGGGCATACGACCAAGCCCCCCACCGTGGCCAAGGAGTTCACGGCCCAGATCGTCGTCCTCCAACATCCCAGCGCCATAACCGTGGGCTATACGCCGGTATTCCATGCCCACACCGCCCAAGTCGCCTGTAAAGTCACCCAGTTGATAAGCAAGCTGGACCCCAGGACAGGCAATATCCTGGAGAAGGACCCGAAGTTCCTCAAGGCCGGCGATGCAGGCGTTATCAAGGTCGAGCCCACCAAACCCTTTGTGATAGAGAAAGTCAAGGAGATACCGCCCATGGGGAGGTTCGCCATAAGGGATATGGGCTCCACAGTGGCAGCCGGCATGGTGGTGGATATAACCCCGGCGAAGTAACTGGGGTAAGAGGAAGAGATGCAAAGAGCCAGGATCAAGCTGAGTGGCACGGACCACAAGAAACTCGAGGATCTCTGCGCCCAATTACGGGAGATCGCTCAGAAGACCGGTGTCGACATGGTGGGCCCCATACCATTGCCTACCAGGCGGCTCCGAGTGCCAGTTAGAAAGTCTCCATCTGGCGATGGGACTGCCACATGGGACCGGTGGGAGATGAGGATCCACAAGAGGCTCATAGACATAGGCGCCGACGAACGGACCATGCGCCAGATCATGCGGGTAAGGGTTCCCAACGGCGTCAATATAGAGATCGAATTAAAGGCTTAAGCCCTGACTCCTTCTAACAACTTTTATATCCTCGTACTACAACCTCCTATCGGGCCGGGGTAGTCTAGCGGTAAGGCGCAGGCCTGGAACTTTCGGAACAGAGAGCCTGTGTTCTGAAAGGAACGCATGGGTTCAAATCCCATCCCCGGCGTTTCTCAGCACTTCGCAGCCAAGTCTTTCGCAAGGGAAGATACGAATGGCTGCTCGTGCCGAGACTCACGCTCCCGAACCGGATGGAAAGCTAAATAGGGGGAGGCGGTCAAGTCTTC
>JBBSVP010000178.1:0-1924 GCA_038046745.1 Candidatus Hydrothermarchaeota archaeon | reverse complement strand
GACGAGGTGGGCGTGAGCACGAGGAGGAAGGTCCTCATCCTGGGTGGCGGGCCGATACGCATAGCCCAGGGGATCGAGTTCGACTACTGCTGCGTCCACGGCGTCCTGGCCCTGCGTGAGGCGGGGGTCGAGGCCATCATCATAAACAACAACCCCGAGACCGTCTCCACTGACTACGACACCGCCGACAAGCTCTACTTCGAGCCCCTCACCCTGGAGGACGTATTGAACGTCATAGAGAAGGAGAAGCCGGAAGGCGTCATCGTCCAGTTCGGGGGCCAGACCTCCCTCAACCTCGCCGTCCCCCTGGCAAGAGAGGGAGTCAGGATCCTGGGGACCGCGCCCGAGGATATAGACCGGGCTGAGGACAGGGAGAAGTTCACCCGGATCCTCAACAAGCTGGAGATACCCCAGGCAGAGTACGGGACCGGCTATTCCCTGGCCGAGGCAAAGGAGATAGCTGGGCGGATAGGCTATCCCGTCCTGGTCCGCCCATCCTATGTCCTGGGGGGCCGTGCCATGGGCATCGTCTACGACGAGGCCCAGCTGGCTGAGTACATGGAAGAGGCCATGGAAGTCTCCGAGGACCACCCCATCCTGGTGGACAAGTTTCTCCAAGAAGCCGTGGAAATAGACGTGGACGCGGTATCGGACGGGCGGGATGTCTTCATAGGCGGGATCATGGAGCACATAGAGCACGCCGGCATCCACTCCGGGGACTCGGCCTGCGTCCTCCCACCCCAGACCCTGTCCAGGGGCGTGGTGAGGAAGCTCAAAGAGTACACCATAAGGCTCGCCAGGGAACTCAAGGTGGTGGGCCTCCTCAACATCCAGTACGCCGTCAAGGGGGACACGGTGTATATCATCGAGGCCAACCCAAGAGCCTCCAGGACCGTGCCCTACGTCTCCAAGGCCATAGGCGTCCCTTTGGCGAAGATAGCCACGAGGGTGATGCTGGGGGCAAAGCTCCGGGACCTGGGTTACGTGGGGGAGAGGAAGATAAGGCACGTGGCAGTGAAGGAGGCGGTCTTCCCCTTCGTCAAGCTCCCGGGGGTGGACCCGGTCCTGGGGCCGGAGATGAAGTCCACGGGCGAGGTGATGGGCGTGGACTTCGACTTCGGGAGGGCCTACTACAAGGCGGAGCTGGCTGCCGGGAACAGGCTACCCACGGAAGGGAAGGTCTTCATCAGCGTCCAGAAGGCGGACATGGAGAAGATCGTCCCCATAGCCATGAGGCTGCGGGATCTGGGCTTCAAGATCCTGGCCACGAGCGGGACCCATAAGGGTCTGGAGGAGCATGGCATCGAAGCCATGCTGGTGAAGAAGGTGAGCGAGGGCACCCCCAACATCCTGGACATGATGGTGGAGCGTGGGACCGACCTCATCATAAACACGCCCACGGCCGGTAAGGTCCCTTACACCGACGGCTTCTATATCAGGAGGTATGCCGTGGACTTGAACATACCCTACATAACCACCATCACTGGCGCCGAAGCGGCGGTGAGGGCCATAGAAAGTATAAAGGCGGGGGAGATAAGTATAAGGTCTATGGACGAGTACCACAGAGGGCATGTCCACGAGCTGAGGCTGGAGGACTTCGAACCCCCGGCCAGGAGATGAGATGAAGGCGGTCCTTGCCTACTCTGGCGGCTTAGATACATCGGTCTGCGTCAGGCTCCTCCAGGAGAAGTACGGCTGCGAGGTGGTCACCGTCACTGTCGACGTGGGCATCCAGCCGGAGGAGCTGAAGGAGGCCGAGGAGAAGGCCCGGAGGCTGGGTGCCGAGCACTACACGGTGGATGCACGGGAGGAGTTCGCCAGGGGGTACATCTTCAGGGCAATAAAGGCCAACGCCCTCTATGAGGGATATCCACTCTCCACCTCCCTCGCTAGGCCCCTCATAGCCCTGAAGGTGGTGGAGGTG
>JBBSVP010000177.1:822-9129 GCA_038046745.1 Candidatus Hydrothermarchaeota archaeon | reverse complement strand
CGCTGTGAACGCAGGGCCTCTGCCCAGACCTCGTCCGCGATCTGGACCAGCTCAGGGTAGGGGATGAGGCGATCGGTCCATAGCCTCTCGAAGATCTCCTTGGATACCAAGATGGGGAGGCCGTAGTCGATCTTCATGAAGTACTGGAAATAGGCGAAGCGCCTGTCCCTGGGTATGCCCCTTCCCTTCAGCCTGGCGTCCATGTTGACGTTCCAGAGCTCGCAGAGGAGGCGGGAGAGGGGGGTCTCCCTGTCCGTGACCTTCCGCACGACCTCTAGTGCAAGGGTATCGTAAGCCAGATCGTACATGAAGGCCGGGTTGAGCTCGTCGGAGATGTGCATCAGCTCGTGCCTTATCTCGTTCTCCTGGGCCGAGGCCGGATCGAAGTGGTAGACGATGCAGTTGCCGCCTATACCTCCCCGGAGCTCCACGCTACTCATCCCGCACCCGACTATCAGGGTCTTGCCCACCTTACCGTCGATACCCACCTCGAGCGCTACGCGCTGCACCTTGGACCTGAGCTCCTCCCGATCCAAGGCGAGCTTCATGTCCCTGGCGAGCTTCTCCAGACTGGCGTGGATCTCCACCTCCATGGCCCCTCTAACGGCCCCCGAGGATAAAACTTTAACCCTTAGCCCTCGCTCTCTCCCTTATCAGAGTTTTCAGCTCCGCCAGCCCCTCCCCGGTCTTGGCTGAGAAGGGGATGATGACAGCCCTCCAGCCCTGCCAGGGGGGCGCCAGGCCGAGGTATGTGCAGATGGTATCCAGGATCTCGTCCCTGGCGCCCCCTGGGATCTTGTCGGCCTTGTTCGCCGCCACTATGGGGTTGAGGCCGAGCTCGTTCAGGAAGTGATAGAGCTCCACCTCCACAGGTATCTGGCCCCGAGCCTCCCAGCGCCGAGCGATCTCGACGAAGTCCCTGGCGTCCACCACCTCCACGGCGAAGGCTATGTCGCGCCCCTCCTCCAGCCTCCTGACGATGTAGTCCTTCATCGCCTCCTGCTCCTCCCGCCCCATGAAGCCGAAGCCCGGTAGATCCAGTATCGTATAGCGGCCGTAGGGGACCAGGTTGGGCCTTATGGTCGTCCCTGGCTTCTTCCCGACCCTGACCTTCACCCCCGTCAGGGCCCTTATGGTGGATGATTTCCCAACATTGGACCGCCCCACGAAGGCGATCTTGTCCCTCTCCATGGGGCTACCTTCTCCTGGCAAGCTCCCTCTTGGTGTACTCCACCAGCCCCCCCGACTCCATCAGCTCCAGGAGGAACTTTGGGAGGGGCTTGAAGGTGTGCTCCCTGCCGGTGGCCAGCTCCTTGATCTTGCCCTTGGAGAAGTCCACCTCCAGGAGGTCACCGTCCCTGGCCTCCAGCCGCGCCTCGATGACCGGGAGGCTTATATTCACGGCGTTCCTGAAGAAGATCCTGGCGAAGGACCTGGCGATGACGCAGGATATCCCGGCGCCCATGAGGGCCCTGGGGGCGTGCTCCCGGCTGGAGCCGCACCCGAAGTTCTCCTCGGCCACTATGATATCCCCCGCCCTCATCTCCTTGGCAAGATCTGGCCTCGCCTTCTCGAAGACATGCCTCGCCAGCTCCTTCGGGTCTCCTGTGACCAGGTACTCCGCCGGTATGATCTGGTCCGTGTCCACGTTGGGTCCGAAGCGCCAGACGCGCCCCTTTATCCTCCGCTCCATGGAGGTGAATCGGCGCGGTGGTAGAAATAGATTTTGGGCCACGAATAACTTAATATAGTAAGCCTGGGCAAGGGGAGAAAATTCTGGTGATGGGATGGAAGCAGGGCTCCTCTTGGTACCGGCAGGGCTCTATTTCCTGGGGGCCCTATCGACCCTCCTGGGCAAGCGTTTTCAACGCGTCCCTTTTATCCTCGCAGCCTCGGCCGGGGGGATCGGCGTGGCCGTCGCCCTCTACGCCCTGGCCGGGGGGCTGGGGCTCAAGCTTCACTTCGAGAGCGCCATCCCCTTCGCGGGCCTCGATCTCCTCATGGACCCCCTCTCGGCCTTCTTCCTCCTCGTCATCTCCCTCCTCTCCCTGGCCGTCTCCGTGTACTCCCTGGACTACTCGAAGGATACCCTCGCGGGGCTCCTCCACAACCTCTTCCTCCTCTCCATGGTCCTCCTGGTGGCCGCCAACACCGCCTTCCTCTTCCTCGTCCTCTGGGAGGCCATGTCCCTGGTCTCCTACTTCCTGGTGGTCCATGACCATGAGAACCGGGAGGCTAGGGAGGCGGGCTTCCTCTACATCGTCATGGCCCACCTCGGCACCGCCCTCATAACCCTCTCTTTCCTCGTCTTCTACAAGTACTCCGGCTCCTTCTCCTTCGATGCCTTCAGGACCGCCGGCCCCCAGATGCCCGCCCTCTACAGGAACGCGGCCTTCCTCCTGGCCCTCGTGGGCTTCGGGGTCAAGGCCGGTATAGTGCCGCTCCACGTCTGGCTCCCCTACGCCCATCCGGCAGCGCCGTCCAGCGCATCGGCGCTGATGTCTGGGGTGATGATAAAGACCGCCATCTACGGCTTCCTGCGGGTTGCCTTGGACTTCCTGGGCCCGGGGCCCCTCTGGTGGGGGCTCCTCGTCCTGGCCGTGGCCTCGGCCACAGCCCTCCTGGGGGTCATGTACGCACTGGTGGAGCAGGACATAAAGCGCCTCCTGGCCTACAGCAGCGTGGAGAACGTAGGCATAATCCTCATGGGGGTAGGGGTCGGGATGGTCTTCGCCGCCGCTGGAGATAAGCGCCTCGCTGCGCTGGGTCTCCTGGCCGGGCTCTATCACCTCATCAACCACGCCGCCTTCAAGGGGCTCCTCTTCCTGTGCGCCGGTTCCGTCGTCCACTCGACCCGCACCAAGAATATCGAGGAGCTGGGCGGTCTGATAAAGAGGATGCCCTACACCTCCCTCTTCTTCCTGGTAGGGGCGATAGCAATATCGGCCCTGCCCCCGCTCAACGGCTTCGTCAGCGAGTGGCTCACGTTCCAGGCCCTCCTCCCGGCCCTCGGCCTCGGGGGGGCGGCCGGGATAGGGGCCATCCTGGTTGGCGCCATATTGGCGCTCTCGGCAGGCCTGGCGGCGGCCTGCTTCGTCAAGGCCTTCGGGATAACCTTCCTGGCCCTCCCCAGGTCCGACCGTGCCGAGAGGGCGGAGGAGGCGCCCTTCTGGATGCTCTCCGGTATGGGCCTCCTGGCCCTGGCCTGCCTCCTGCTGGGGGTCCTGGCCCCCTTCCTCATCCCCCTCCTGGCACCCGTCACCGAGGGTCTGGTGGGGGGAGCGGTACCAGCCAGGGGGCCGGCGATCGCCCTGGGTTACGGCTCCCTCTCCACCCCGGCCATGGGGGGGCTCATCCTCCTCCTCGTCCCCCTACCCATCCTCATCGCCATGGCCTACGGCATGGGCAGGTCCAGGGTTTCTGAGACCTGGGGCTGCGGCCTCAAGACCCTCACCTCCAGGATGGAGTACTCAGCGGCCGCTTTCTCGAACCCCCTCAGGACCGTCTTTGCCACCGTCTACCGGCCCCGCGGGAGGGTGGTGGCCACCTACGGAGCGTCGCGCTATTTCAAAGGCGCCATGCGCGCCGACACCCGGGTGGAGCCCCTCTTCGAGCAGCGCCTCTACGCCCCCATAGCCACCTTCCTGGTCATGATCGCCTACCAGGTGAAGAGGATCCAGACGGGCTCCATCCATGCCTACATAACCTACATCTTCGCGACCCTCATCCTCCTCCTGGCCTCCTGGAGGTGGCTCTAGTGCTCCTCGACGTAGGGCTAGTCCTCCTCCAGGCCCTCCTGTTCCTCCTCCTGGCCCCCCTCTTCGGGGGCGCCATCAAGAAGGTCAAGGCAGCCCTCCAGTCGAGGAGGGGCCCTCCGCTCCTCCAGGGGTACTACGACCTGGATAAGCTCCTGGCAAAGGACCCCGTGGTCTCTGCCACCGCCTCCTGGGTCTTCAGGTGCACACCTTACATCGTCTTCGCTGCCACCCTTGTGGCAGGGCTCCTGGTCCCGATAGTGACCGTGGCATCCCCCCTGGGCTTCGTCGGGGACCTCATCGCCGTCGTCTACCTGCTGGCCCTGGCGAGGTTCTTCACCGCCCTGGCAGGGCTGGACACGGGCTCCGCCTTTGGGGGGCTTGGCTCCAGCCGGGAGATGTTCATCTCGGCCCTCCTGGAGCCTGCCCTCCTCCTGGTAATATTCACCGCCGCCCTCACCTCCGGCTCCTCCGACCTGGGGAGGATCTCCAGCAGCATGATAGGCCTGGGCCCCGGAGCCCTTGGACCGCCTCACGCCCTGGCCTTCGCGGCCCTCTTCATCGTGGCCATTGCCGAGACGGGGCGCATCCCTGTGGATAACCCCGCCACCCACCTGGAGCTGACGATGATCCACGAGGCGATGATCCTGGAGTACTCCGGGAGACATCTGGCCTTCATGGAGTGGGCCTCCTCCATGAAGCAGCTCATCGTCTTCACCATCCTCATAGACCTCTTCCTCCCCTGGGGCCTGGCCGCCGGGGTCGGCGTGGGCCTGATCTCCTCCCTCCTCCTCTACCTCCTCAAGCTCCTGGGCCTGGCGGTGGCAGTGGCGCTGGTGGAGACCTCCTCGGCCAAACTCAGGCTCTTCCGGGTCCAGGACCTCCTCACCCTCTCCGTCACCCTCTCCTTCCTGGCCCTCATCTCCATCTACATAACGGGGGCGGTATAATGTCTCTCAAGGTTGCGCAGCTCCTCATGACCCTCCTACTGGTGGTCACCTTCATGATGCTGGGGTCCAAGAGGCTGAGGCCCTGCGTCAGGCTCTACGCCCTCCAGTCCCTCCTCATAGCCTCCATAGCGGCCTCCGTCGCCGCCTCCACTGGCCTGGCCCACATCTACCTCGTCGCCCTCCTCACCAGCGCGGTCAAGGTCATCACCATCCCCTACATCCTCCTCTACATAATCAGGGAGATAAGGGTCCAGAGGGAGGTGGAGCTCTATGTGAACGTCCCCTCCTCCCTCATGGCCGGAGGCGGCCTGGTCCTCCTGGCCCTCTACATAGCCCAGCCCATAGCCGGGGACGCCGTTATGAGGGAGGGCCTCACCATATCCCTGGCCACCTTCCTCATCGGCCTCTTCATGATGGTCTCCAGGAAGACGGCCCTCGCCCAGATCCTCGGTCTCCTGGTGGCAGAGAACGGCCTCTTCCTGGCCGCCATCGTTCTCACCTCAGGGATGCCCTTGATAGTGGAGCTTGGCATAGCCTTCGACGCCCTGGTGGGCGTCGTCATAATGGGGGTCCTGGTCTTCCGGATAAAGAGGACCTTCGATACCATAGATACCGGCTCCCTGAGGAACCTCATAGGGTGATGAGATGCTGGAGCTGCTACTGATCGTCCCCGCAGCCACCGCCCTCGCCTGCGGGCTCCTGGGGCGGAGGAGGTTGATGGAAGGCGCTAACGTCCTGGGCGCCCTCCTCACCCTCCTCCTGGGCCTATGGCTGGCGGCGGAGGTCCTGGCCAAGGGCTCCCTCTTCGGCCTCGGGGGGGGCCTATACGCCGACGCCCTCTCCGCCCTGATGGTCCTCATCGTTTCCATCCTGGGCTTCGCCTCGGCCCTGTACTCCGTCGACTACATGGGGAAGGAGCTGGAGGAAGGGTCGATAGACCCGAGGAAGCACCGCCTCTACTACGCCCTCCTCCATACCTTCATCTTCACCATGCTCGTGGTGGTCCTGACCAACAACCTGGGGGTCATGTGGATCGCCATAGAGGCCACGACCCTAGTCTCCGCGGGGATGATCCTCCTTTACACCCGGCAGACCTCTCTGGAGGCGGCCTGGAAATACATCGTCATCTGCACCGTTGGCATCCTCTTCGCCCTCTTCGGGACGATCCTCACCTACTACTCCTCGGTGGTGGCAGGGGTCGGTTCCATGGAGTGGACCACCCTCGTGAGGATGGCCGGGAGGCTGGACCCGGATCTGATAAAGCTCTCCTTCCTCTTCATCCTGATAGGGTACGGGACCAAGGCAGGGCTGGCGCCCATGCACACCTGGCTCCCCGACGCCCACAGCGAGGCCCCAACCCCCGTCAGTGCCCTCCTCTCGGGGGTCCTCCTCAAGTGCTCCATCTACGGGATCCTGAGGTATCATATCCTCGTGGCCGGGCGGGTGGACTGGGCCTTCTCTGGGAAGCTCCTCATGGCCTTCGGACTCCTCTCCATGGGCGTAGCCACGGCCTTCATCCTCCACCAGAAGGACGTGAAGAGGCTCCTGGCCTACAGCAGCGTCGAGCATGTGGGGATCATCGCCCTGGGCTTCGGGATAGGCGGCTGGCTGGGGACCTTCGGCGCTCTGCTGCATATGCTGAACCACGCGGTCACCAAAGCGCTCATGTTCTTCGCCGCCGGGTCCATCGCCCAGAGGTTCGGGTCGAAAGAGATGGGACGGATCGAGGGGGGGATAAGGGCGATGCCATTGACCGGCTCCGCCCTCCTCCTGGGGACCTTCGCCCTGGTGGGTACCCCGCCCTTCAGCATCTTCACCGGGGAGTTTGCGATCCTAAGCGCAGGCGTGGCTGGAGGCAGATACCTAGCCGTGGGGCTCTTCCTCTTCTTCCTCTCCTGCATCTTCGCTGGCTTCGTATACCACATAGGGCATCTATCCCTGGGTAAAGCCCCCGAGGGGGTGGAGGAGGGCAGGGAGGGGAGGTGGCGCCTGGTATCCATGGCCCTTCTCCTGGGGCTGGCCCTTCTCCTGGGCCTCTTCATACCCAGGGGGCTGATGGAGCTCCTGGGGATGGGGGTAACGGTCCTGGGGGTGAACCCGTGACCCCCTACCTAGACGGTATAGATGGGGTGGAAGGGATCGAAGAGCCCTTCCCCAACGAGCTCTACGCCACCGTGGATGCGGGGTCCATCCCCAGGATAGTGGACCACCTCCGGCGCCAGCATGGCGCCCTGGCCTGCCTCTTCGCCACCGACGAGAGGCCCCTGGGTTCCGGGTTCAAGATACACTACACCTTCGCCATGCCCGGGGACCTCTTCTTGACCCTCGTGGCGCCCCTGGAGGGGGAGGAGTTCCCATCCGTGACCCCCATACTCCCGGCTGCCAACTGGTACGAGAGGGAAGTGAGGAGCCTCTTCGGCCTGAACCCGGTGGGGCACCCGGACCCGCGGGGGATCCTCCACGACCTGGAAGGGCTCTCCCCCCTGAGGAAGGGAGATATGGGAGAGCCCAAGGGCGGGGAGTACCCCTTCAGGAGGGTCGAGGGGGAGGGGGTCTTCGAGATCCCGGTGGGGCCCGTCCATGCCGGCATCATAGAGCCAGGCCACTTCAGGTTCAGCACCGCCGGGGAGAACGTCCTGAACCTGGAGCTCCGCCTCTTCTACACCCACAAAGGGGTGGAGAAGCTCTTCGAGGGGCTGGAGTACGAGAGGGCCCCCTTCCTGGCGGAGCGGGTCTCGGGGGACAACTCCCTGGCCCACTCCACGGCCCTCTGCCAGGCCCTGGAGAGGGCCGCCGGGATGGAGATACCTGAGAGGGCGGCCTATATCCGGACGATCCTCTTGGAGATGGAGAGGCTCTACAACCACCTGGGGGACATAGGTGGGATAGCTACGGACGTGGCCTTCTACTTCGGCGCCGTTCATGCGGCGAGGATGAGGGAAGGGCTCATGGCCATGAACGAGAGGCTCACTGGCTCGCGTATCCTCCACAACGTGAACCGGGTAGGCGGGGTGAGGATCGATATAACGAGGGAGGACAGCACCAACCTCTCCCCCCACTTCAGGGGATTCGAAAGGGATTTCCGGGAGCTCATGGATGTCCTCCTGGGCACCTCCTCGTTCCTGGACCGGGTGGAGACGACGGGGCGGCTGACGGAGGGGATCGCCAGAGACTTGGGGGTAGTCGGCCCCCCTGCCAGGGCTTCGGGCCTCGACCGGGACGTGAGGAGGGATCACCCCTACGCAGCATACCCTGACCTGGAGTTCGAGGTACCGGTCAGGAAGGAGGGGGACGTCTTCGCCAGGATGATGGTCAAGGGCGAGGAGGTCCGCCAGTCTCTCCGGATCATCGAGCAGGCCCTGGGGGCGATGCCTGGCGGTCCCTTGGCTGCCGAGATGGTGGAGATACCATCGGGGAGGAGGGCCCTGGGCTACACCGAGGGGCCCCGGGGGGAGACTCTCTACTGGGTGATGACAGGAGAAGGGAGGCCCTACAGGTGCAAAGTGAGGGACCCATCCTTCTGCAACTGGCCGGCCATGGAGTACGCCATCCAGGACAACATCGTCCCTGATTTTCCCCTGGTGAACAAGAGCTTCAACCTC
>JBBSVP010000177.1:0-812 GCA_038046745.1 Candidatus Hydrothermarchaeota archaeon | reverse complement strand
CTCTCCTACTCGGGGAACGACGGGTGATTCCATGTACAAGATGTTCAAGAAGATCGTGTCCACTGGCATAGTCACCGAAGACTACCCCAGGGTTCGAGAAGAGCCACCGGGGAGGTTCCGGGGGAGGCCCAGGGCAGGTCCCGGGTGCGAGGGCTGCCGGAGCTGCATCCCTGTATGCCCCACGGGAGCAATTGCCCCCAAGGGAAAGGGAATCGATATAGACGTGGGGAGGTGCATCTTCTGCGGCAGGTGCGAGGAGGTCTGTGGCAAGGATGTCGTTACCATCACGAGGGAGTACGAGCTGGCCTACCTGAAGGATCGCCTCCAGGACAAAGTCCAGGAGGTCCTGGGGCGATCCCTCCATGTGAGGGAGGTGGACGCCGGCTCCTGCAACGGGTGCGAGGTGGAGGTCACGGCCCTGTCCAACCCCGTCTACGATGTGGAGCGCTTCGGGGTCCACTTCGTCGCATCCCCCCGCCACGCGGACATGCTCCTGGTGACGGGGCCCGTGGCCAGGAACATGGAGGTGGCCCTGAGGAAGACCTACGAGGCCGCTGCCGACCCCAGGCTGGTGGCGGCATGCGGGACCTGCGCCTGCGGTGGCGGGGTCTACCGTGATAGCTATGCGACCGTCGGCTGCCTCGAGAGGGTCCTGCCGGTGGACGTCTATATACCGGGCTGTCCTCCTAGGCCTCAGGCCCTCATCCACGGCATCCTGCTGGCCCTGGGGAGGCTGGAGGCGGATCGATGAGCGTCGAGCTCCTCCTGGCCACCGACGGCTCGGACCACGGGAGGAAGGCGGAGGTTGCGGC
>JBBSVP010000176.1:0-13790 GCA_038046745.1 Candidatus Hydrothermarchaeota archaeon | reverse complement strand
CCCACCCACATTTGCTGGTAAACTTGGCTCAAAACGTTCTCCTTGCGGCAATTTGCAGATTTGCCCGCCTCCCCACCCACGTACCAACCCGACATTAGAGGAAGTTACCTTCCCATATTTGCCCCCCGCGCACTCCTCCACCTGCGTTCTATCGCCTGGAAAGTGCGACGTTATTTGATTTTATACCGCTATCTTCTTCGCTGGTTCTCATTGTCCCTCCCATTGTGTCAGTGGTATAACTCAGGCCCCACAAATTCCCTCCGTCATCAGTAAACGTGAATCGAGAGCCGCTGACCACTCCATTGAGAATTTGTTTTTCGAATTGTCCGCTGCGGCATTTAAATCCTTCCGGGTTACGTTGCCGTCCACCAATTGGGAGATTAATCGTTACCGTGCCCGTAACCTGATTCCCGGTTTGAACTAGGTGCATGTTGATGGTAGTAGCGGTGTTTGGCCAGGTGCATTGGGGGTTGGCTTGGTTGGTCTGTATTGTGGCGGTACCTGCCCAGTCCCCAGTCAGATCTCTTGCAGGGGAGAGTGTCCCTGTCAACGTTGGTGTAGGTCTTGGTGTAGGCGTTACTGTTTTTGTCGGCGCAGGAGTTGCCCCTGCCGCCATTACGGCGGCGCAGTCAATAAAGTCCTGGGGGGCAGTTCCTCCTCCCGCGGTTTGCGGGACAACGTTGCCTGAACTTGCCGCCCCAGGGCAGCTGGCCAGGGCCGCGTCAAACGCAACCAGGACCTGGCCCGATGTCAGCGACGGGTTGGCCCGCCACATCTCATCGAGGATGCGGGCTTCTTCCGGATTTGCAAATGAGGTTCCACTACAGGTCACCCCCGGCAGGGTAGGGACATCTACCCCCCGGGCAAAGACCATCCCGGAGGATGCAAAATTCATACCCCGATCCACATTCCCAGCGGCGTCAGTGGCCCCCGCAATCTTGATCGATTTCGTAGCCGCAGGATACCATGCCTTGAGCTTTTCAATCTGCTCAGACAGGTCCACGCCGGCGTTCCCGGCGGCAATAAAAATGGCTGTGTTGTCTCTGACCTTCGGATCGGCATTCTCAACGGCCTGGAAGAGAGGCTCGAAGAAGGAGAGTTGCTCCTGTTGGATCACCCTACACTCCAACGCGCCCGCCGTGGCAGGATTACCGCATAGTCTACGTGCTTCCCCGCGGGCATCTCCTACCTTGCTTGCGATCGATTGGGAGCTTAAGACGATTGTATTCCTCTCTCCGGCTTCGGCGGCAGCCTCCATCTCATTGATCATCGACCGGGCAAGCGCCTGGGGCCAGTTGCCAACGACAGTTAAACCTGGGAGAGGTGTTATGGCATCCTGGAATTCAGGTGTAGTGGCCTCCACCTTTTTGACGGGATGGCCTCCGCGTGCCGCTACCGCTGCCACATTTTCGCCGTGAGGCCCGCACGTTCCAGTACCGGTAAAATAATCTATCGTGGTTATTGCCGCAGTTGTAAAGGGGGTGCTCGGCGCGGCGTCTATCACGTAGTCTTGCTTGAAGAGGGCCGTGATGAAGGCCGCTTCACCGCCCGGCGGGACCTGGATGGTGTATATGCCTGCTCTGGGCATCGCATCTACGACCTTCCCGCCCTGGGCCGCCACCGCATCCCGGACGATCCCTTCTGCCGTGGTGCCTCTCACAAGGAGGGTCACTAGGCCCTCGTAGGCGAAGTCCAGGGTGAGATCGCTCCCGTCCTTAGTTGCGTAGGTCACGGGCTTCAACGGGGGGAGCTTACCATTGAATTCTTTCTGGCCTTCCAATAGACTGCCCCTATTCCCGACGCTGAAAAGGTAAACTACTAGACCAAGAAGGGCGAATATCAAAAAAACAATCAATACCACCTTCGGCACAGAGAATCTGGGAGGGGCGTCGGCCGGTCTTTCTTTAGCCGCTGGGGGTATCGCACCTACCACAGACGCTCTTAAATCATGCCCGCACCTGGGGCAGAACTTATCCTCCTCACCTACGGCAGCCCCACACTCACTGCAGAATTTCGGCATTTGCCTCTCCTCAAGTTCTTATCACCGTCTTGTATATAGTTATTTGGCACTTTGGATATAGGCGCTACAGGGGGGAGGAAGAGAGGCTCTGAAGAGGTAGCAGAGGCTTAACGGCCGTATAGTCTGCTTAATTCGGAGGGATTGTTGCCGATGCCTGGGCAGGCCATTAATTTACCAGTAAATACGTGCTCAAATCCCAGCACGAACTTCCATAAGCCACCGGAGAGGTTGCAGCATGGGCCGGCCCGGATTCGAACCGGGGACCTCCAGTGTGTGAGACTGGCGTCATAACCAGCTAGACCACCGGCCCTGGTTCAATATGGCTTCCCTTACTTATAGATTTCCCTAGGATAGTTTTAAATTCATGGGCAGAGATGGAGCAACATGGGCTCCAATATGGGCGTCTTCTTCGATGCCATCAAGCTCCAAGATCGCTTCATCCAGGAAGTGGCGGAGCTGGAATTGGAGAAGGTGGATGCCCTGGCAGCCATCCTCTCCGACTATCTGAAGAACAGGGCCTCCCACAGGAGCATCCACGTCCTGTCCAAAGGGCGCTCCGCTCTCTCCACCCAGGCCTTTCTCCAGGGGCTCTACAACGAGGCCGCCAGGTTCCCGGAGTACCGCTTCTACCCCGCCACCCTCCGGGACGGGGTCATAAAGTTCATAGACGGGGAGAGCCTCACCCTCGTGGCCTCGGGCTCAGGGGAGACTAAGGAGGTCCTCAGATATCTGGAGACGGCGACCAGGTGCGGCTCCCGGCTGGTCCTCATCACTGGGAAGCGGGATTCCAGCGCCTACAAGATGGTGGTGGGGGCAGGGGGGGAGGCCTTCGTCATGGAGAGCCAGGGGAAGTACGACAGCGCCCTGGGGGACTCCGTCCCGCAGCTATCGCCCCTGGGCTCGGAGTTCGAGCTGAAGGTCTGGGTCCTCCTCAACTCCCTCATACCCGAGGTCCTGGCGAGGCTCCGCGGCGAGGGTGGAAAGGCCTGTACCGCCTACAGGGAGAGGTTGGGGCTCTTCCAGGAGAACGTGAGGCTCCTCCACGAGACCCGATGGGTGGGCGACGAGGCCCTGTGCAGCTGGATCGACCGCCTCACCAACAGGCACGGGCTCTACGTCTTCTACGGCGTCACCCGCTCCGGGAACGTGGCAGAGCAGTTCGAGATGCGCTTCGCCCACGCCAACAAGTCCGTCTTCATGCTGGACGATTCCAACCGGAAGCCCTTCAGGTACGGCGATGCGTGCATCCTCATCTCCGGTTCCGGGAATACCGACGATGTGGTGGACGCTGCCACGGATGCCCTGGGGGTCGTCTCCCACGGAGGTAAGCTGGGTTTCCTGGGGGAAGGGGGGGAGAGGGCCCAGGTCTTTGCCATCACTGTCAACCAGCAGTCGAGGCTCAGGCAGATCATGGAGTTCGCTGGGCAGGGGAAGAACCTCCTCTACCTCCCGGTGAAGGAGAGCTTCCTGCGGGACTTCACAAACTCCAGCTCCAACAGCATCATAAACCCCTCGGAGCTCGACCGCTTCCGCATACCGGTCTTCGAGACCAGCGCCTACGTGGTCACCAACGCTATCGTGGCACAGGTGGGGCACAACGAAGGGATAATACCGCAGATATTCTTCAAGGGGCAGCACGTCTGATCTCAGCGCTCCGGGAGAACTCCCTGCGGTCGTTCTTCCTCGCGCCGAGACCCACTGTCAGCACTTCGCAGGACTCCCTGCCGGCGTCCTGCTCGTGCCGACACCCAGGAAAGTTTCCCCCGGGGCTTTTGCGAAGCGGAGCAAAGCGGAGCGAGCAAAAGGGCTGAGATTACGCCCTCACCATCTGGGCGTGGGGCACCCCATCCACCCAGAGGACGTGGTCCATCTCCACGATCCCCAGCTTGACGGCGTGGGCTATGATCTCCTCCCCCACCAAGTTGGCTATGGTCGCCTCCTTCAGGAGAGGCGATATACCCTCACGACCGAAGAGCTCGTCGCCATAGAACTCCTTCTTGACGTCCAGTACCAGCCGGCCGTTCTCGAAGGTCTTGCCCCTCAGGGTCCTGTCGCAGGCGGCCACCATCATCTCGCCCTCCAACATGTAGACCTTGGCGTAGAACTCCGTGGCCATGTAGGGACCCCCAATCCTACCGTCGGTAAGCATCAAGGGAGGGTCACCTGGAAGCCCCTCTCCCTCATGGCCCTCAGTATCCGCTCCGAGTGCTCCTTCCCCCAAGTCTCGAGGAGGAGCTCCACCCGGGCGTATCCTATGGGGACGTCCAGCTTTATCCTGTCGTGCCTTATGGTGATCACGTTGGCCTTCTCCTCTACGATCAGGGCCAAAAGTCCCTTGAGCTCCCCAACCTGGTCCTTTATGATGGTGCTGACGTTCAGGTAGCGCCCCTCTTTCACCAGCCCCCGCTCGATGATGAGGGAGACCATATTGGTATCTATGTTGCCCCCGCTCAAGACCGCCACGGTCTTCTTTCCCTTGCAGTTCACCTTTCCGTGGAGGCAAGCGGCCAGCGCCACAGCGCCGGCGCCCTCCACCACCAGCTTGGCCCTCTCAAGGAGGAGGAGGATCGTGCCGGCGATCTCCTCCTCGGTCACTGTCACCACGCCGTCCACGTACCTCCTCGTCAGGTCGAATGTCAGCGTGCCGGGGCTCTTTATGGCTATGCCGTCGGCTATGGTGGAGCCCATGGCCAAGGGGACTATCGTCCCTCTCTCCAGGCTCGCCTTCATGGCAGGCATATTCTCGGCCTCCACCCCATAGACCTTGATCCTGGGGTTGGTCTCCTTCAGAGCCACGGCTATGCCGGATATGAGCCCCCCGCCCCCCACCGGCACCACGACCTGGTCCATCTCCGGGAGCTTCTCCAGGATCTCCAGCCCTATCGTCCCCTGGCCGGCTATGATGTAGGGGTCGTCGAAGGCATGGATGTAGGTGTAGCCCTTCTCCCGCTGGATCTCCAGGGCCTTCCCGTAGGCCTCGTCGTACTCCCTCCCGTGGAGGACGACCTCGGCGCCGTAGCCCCTGGTGGCCACGACCTTGGTTATGGAGGCTGTCTCGGGCATAACGATGGTGCATTTTATCCCGGCGATCTGGGAGGCGTGGGCCACCCCCTGGGCGTGGTTCCCCATGGAGGCGGCGATGACCCCCCTCTCCCTCTCCTCCGGCGGGATGGAGGCGATCTTGTTCAGGGCCCCCCGGATCTTGAAGGAGCCAGTCCTCTGGAGGTTCTCGGTCTTGAGGTATATCTCCCCGCCGCAGATGGCGCTGAAGGTCTTGGAGTACTCCAGCCGCGTCCTGTGGATGGCCCCCTCCACCACCCTATTGGCCCTCTTTATATCCTCCAAGGTCACGCCGGGCATGATATGCTACTCTCTCATCTCCCGCTTGCACCGCTTCTCCATCTCCTGGAAGTCTTTGAGGAGCTCCTCGGGTATGTTCTTGTAGTACTTCTGCATGACCGATAGGACGCACTCGGAGAGGACCAGGACGGCGTGCTGCTGCCCGGCTTTGGACTTGTGGATGTGATGGGGATTTATCCCCAGCTTCTTGTACTTCGCGAAGTAGTCCTCAGGGACGCCGTTCTTGACGAAGAAGCGCATCAGGTAGACCAGGAACTGGTGCAGATTTATGAGCTCATCCTTATACAACCAGGAGCCCCCTTCAAGCTACTCTTACTCAACGCATTATTAAGGTTTCCGTTTACACTGCCGTCGTTAAGCCCCCATGGGTTGGGCATGATGAGAGTAGAGACCTTCACCCAGAAGCTGGAGATCTTCAAGACGATAAATCAGCTGAAGGAGCTAGACGAGAAGGTCAACCAGTTCCTGGCAGGCAAGGATGTCGTCTCGGTCAGCGACACGACCACCACGAACGAGAAGGGGGCCACCATGGGGATCATCAGGGTGGTTACATACAAGGAGGAAGATTAGATGGAACGAGAGGTCAGAGAGGTGTTGGCGGAGATAAGGTCCAGCCTGCAGGCTGACGGGGGAGATATTGAACTCTTGGAGATCAAGGGGGGCGTGGTCAAGGTCAGGCTCACCGGCGCCTGCAGCTCCTGCCCCATGTCCCAGATGACCATGAAGCAGGGTGTGGAGGCGGTCATCAAGGAGAGGGTGCCAGGGGTAAAGAGCGTGGAAGCGGTCTGATCAGATCTTCAGCCCCCCATGCTTCTGGATGTGGGCTACCAACCCCCCCTCCATCAGGATGCGTTGCATCACCGGCGGGAGGGGCGGGAATTTTAGTGTCATGCCCTTCGTCGCGTCAATGACGAGGCCCTTCCCCATATCCATTTCCAGGAGATCGCCCTCCTGGATCTTGTCGGTATCGCAGATGATCGCCGGCAGCCCGACGTTTATGCAGTTCCGGTAGAAGATCCTGGCGAAGGACTTGGCCAGGACGGCGCTGATCCCGGCGAGCTTTATGCAGGTGGGGGCGTGCTCCCGGCTGGAGCCGAGGCCGAAGTTCTCCCCTGCCACGATGAAGTCCCCAGGGCTTATCATCCCAGCGAAGTCGGGCCTGGCGTCCTCCATCACGTGCTTTGCCAGCTCCGGCAGGTTGGAGCGGAGGTGGAAGTACCGCCCCGGGGTGATCAGATCTGTGCTTATATTGTCCCCGAACTTCCAGGCCCTGCCGCTCACAGGTACCCCCTGGGGTCCGTTATCGCCCCTTCTATCGCCGAGGCGGCGGCCGTGGCCGGGGACGCCAGGTAGATGAAGGCGTTGGGGTTGCCCATCCGCCCCTTGAAGTTCCTGGGCTGGGTCGCCAGGCAGTTCTCCCCGTCGGCCAGGACCCCCTCGTGGACCCCTACGCAGGGGCCGCACCCAGGCGGCGTGACCAGCCCGCCGGCCTCGATGATGGCCGCGAGAGTCCCGTCCCCGAGGGCTTCCATGTATACGCGCCGGGAGGCCGGCGTAGCGATGAGCCTCGTCCCCTCCTTCACCTTCTTCCCCCGCAGGATGGAGGCGGCTATCCTGAAGTCCTCCAGCCTGCCGTTGCAGGAGGAGCCGATCCAGACCATATCTATCTTTGTCCCCTCCACCTCGCCGATAGGCTTGACGTTGTCCACCTGGTGGGGGCAGGCCACGAGGGGCTCCAGGTCTTGGGTCTGGAGCTCGATGGTCCTCTCGAAGGCCGCGTCCCTGTCGGAAGCAAGGGGACGGTAGCTGGCGCCCCTCCCCATCCCCCCCAGGAAGCGCTTGGTAACATCGTCTGGCGGCACGATCCCGACCTTGGCCCCCGCCTCCACCGACATGTTGCCCAGGGTCGCTCTGGCGTCGATGGAGAGGCCCTCTATGGTGCTCCCCACGAACTCCAGGGCCTTGTAGGTGGCCCCCCGGCTCGTTATCTCGCCTATGAGGCGTAGGATGATGTCCTTCGAGTAGACCCCTCTGGGCAGTTGCCCTTCCACTCGGACGAGGAAGGTCCCGGGGACCCGGAGCCAGGTCTTCCCGAAGGCCATGGCCAGGGCCACGTCCGTGGAGCCCATCCCGGTAGCAAAAGCTCCCAGGGCGCCTCCGGTGACGGTGTGGGAGTCGGCCCCCACGATCAGGCCACCGGGGGAGGCGTACTCCTCCAGCACCACCTGATGCGAGATGCCGTTGCCCACATCGGAGAGTCTCGCCCCCGTCCTCCCGGCGAACTCCCTCAGGAATTTGTGGTCGTTCGACAGCTCCATCCTGGGGCTGGGGGAGGCGTGGTCCAGGAAGAAGATGGTCCTGGCCGGGTTGTGGAGCACATCCTTCCCCATCCGCTGGATCTGGCGGACCGTGAGGGGCCCCGTCCCGTCCTGGGCGTAGGCCAGGTCCACGTCGACAACCGCCACCTCCCCGGCCGTCACCTCCCGGCCACAGTGCTCCCCTATGATCTTCTCCGCGATGGGCCGCCCCATTCCCCGCGCCCTCCTCTCGTCCTCTCTCTGTGGCTAGGCATATAAAATTTATCCGCCGCCCACGATTTTCCCAATCCTCTCGATGGACCCGGGGTTGCGCCCCATGGGGGTGGCGAAGATCACCTGGTCTATGCCCAGCGCCCTGAGGTCCTCTATCCTGGCCCCGATCTCCTCCAGGCCGCCGGAGATGGTGAAGCGGTCCAGGAGGAAGGGCTCGTGCTCCCTGAGGAGGTCGTACCTGCCCTTCTGCAGGGCAGCCCTTATCTCGCCGATCCTCTCCACCAGGCCGAACTCCTCCTGGAAGGCCCTGGGGGAGCCGGAGGCCACGATGGCGGCGCCGACCCTGAGGCGGGTCAGGTTCTTCTCGTCGGGGAGGAGGAGGGCCGGGGCGTAGGCCGCGGTGTAGGGGCGCCTCCCCAGGTGGCCCAGGGCCCAGTGGATATAATCCGGGTGGGCGTAGTTCAGGAGGACCCCGTCCGCCTCGCCGGCCAGGGCGAGGAGGCGGGGGCCTTGGGCCCCCACGAAGACCGGCACCACCCCCCGCAGCTCCTCCACGCAGCGCTTCAAGTGCTCAAGGGCGGGCCCATAGGCGCCTATCCTCCTCAACCCCTCGGCGTCCCCCGGGGCGATGCCGGCCACCAGCCTGTCGCCGTAGACCTCCTTCAAAGTCTGGAAAGCGCCCCTAAGCTGATCGCACCGGTTGGAGCGCGGGGATATGATCCCGGAGCCCACCTTCAGGCGCGTATGCTCGCAGAGGGCCGCCATGAGGGGAAAAGGGTGGTTGAAGGCCACCGTCTCCCCGACCCAGAGGTACCCGAACCCGGCAGCCTCGGCGGCCAGCGCCCTCTCCAGGATCCGGGAGATGGGCATGTCACCGTTGAAGTTCATCCCGTAGTCCACTAGATCACCTCCGCCAGTCCGCGGATCGCCCCATCCGGGTCCCGGCCGAAGGGGGGGCCGACGACGAACTCGGTGAAGCCCATGGCCTCCAGCTCCTCGATCCTATCCGAGATCTCCTCAAGGCTTCCAAAGGTGCATAGTTGGGCTATAGCCTCCCTCTTCAGCATCTCCCCAGCTCTCCTGTAATCCCCGGCTTTGATCCGGGCCTTCAGCTCACCCTCCACCCCCATGGCCCGGAGGACTTGGTCAGGGAGGCTGGCTGCCATGGTCGCGGCTACGACCCCGGCCAGCCTCAGGTCTTTCTCTTCCTCTCCCACTACGAGGCCGTTCCAGAGGACCCTCTCTATGGCTTTGAGGTCCCTCTTGGCCTGTCCCGCCCCTCTCTCCAGGGCCCGTAAACCCTCCATAAGATAGGCTTCGGGCCCGCTCATGAGGCAGCCCTCGGCCATCGCCCCTGCCAGGGAGAGGAGCCTGGGCCCTCTGGCCCCCACGTATATCCTGGGCGGCGGGTCTGGTGGTGATGCAAGGCTGTAGCCATCGAACCTAGCCCTGACCCCTTCATACGTCACGGTCTCCCCTGCCCAGAGCCGCCGGAGGAGCCCGATGCCCTCCTCCATCACCCTGACCACATCCCGGGGCCTCTCCCCCGTGAGGGCCTCGACCTCCGGGATTCCGCCCACCCCCAGCCCGAGGGAGAAGCGGCCGCCGCTGAGGGCCTGGAGCCCCGAGGCCGAGGTGGCTATGACGGCCAGGTTCCTGGCGTAGAGGCTGACTATTCCGCTGGCCAGGCCGATCCTGCTGGTCCTGAGGGCCAGGACAGAGAGATATGCGAATATCTCTCTGGAGGGGAGGTCCTCCCCGACCCAGATCCTGTGGTACCCCTCCTCCTCGGCCAGGCGGGCGTACCGGACCGAGAGCCCAACGGGCATGCTCGTGGTGACGCCCAGGGAGATGAGCATATCGCTATCATCTATGCCCCCTCCATTAATAAGCCTTTTTCGTCAGCCGGGACCGGATTCTAAAGTATAACTATCCCGGGGATAGACCGTTTGAAAAATTGTTCCCTGAGTTTTTAGGGGTATATCAAAGAAAAGAATCATAATAAGGGAGTTTAAACTAACACAATTCCCATCGGTGGAAGATTTTCTGGGCTGGAGTTCTTGAGCCTCCTAGCTTTGAAGGAGGCCCACGCCTTGGAAAGTGGGGAGGGGGAGAAGGCCCAGATATGCGCCGATGCCTCGAAGAAGTTCATGAGGGCGTCCTTCAGGAGACGAAGAGCGAGTTCTACAGGCTGGCGGCCCTCCTCCTCAAGGACTCTATCCCGACCAGAGGAGGCCGCTTGCGCGGAGGAAGTTCTTGAAGAGCCTCCTCCCATCCTCCACGTACTCGTCCATCATCCCCCGGTAGTCCTCCAGGAGTTCATCCACGGGTATCCCCCGGAGGTCCTCATCCTCCCGGGCCCAGCGGAGGAGCATCTCCTGGGTGAGTTCCGCATGGTACTGGAGGCCGTAGGCCTTGCCTATGCGGAGGGCTTGGTTCTCGCAGTACCGCCCCCTGGCCAGGAGGACCGCGCCCTTGGGAGGGTCAACGGTCTCGCCGTGGAGCTGGAAGACCTGCATGGTAAGGGGGAGCCCCTCAAAGAGAGGATCCCTCGCTCCGGCGGCCGTTAGCTCCACCGTGAAATACTCCCTGTCAGGAGACCGGAAGCCGACCTCCTTCAGGGCGTTGGGATAGACCCTCCCGCCGGCTGCCTTGATCAGGACCTGGAGGCCTAGGCAGATGCCCAGGTACGGCACGCCGGCCTCGAGGGCACGCCTCGCGAAGGTCAGCTCCGCTTCCATCTTGGGCGTCGCATCGTTGGCGCTGTCGGGCCCCCCCAGGACGATGACGGCCCTGTATAGCGATGGATCAGGGAGAGGGTCAGCGGAAGGATCGAGGGTCTCGTAGGCCACCCCTTCCTCTTCCAGGATGCTGCCCAGGAGCCCGGGGCCCTCCCGGGGGATATTCTTCACTATCAGCGCTTCCGCCAACCCTTCACCGCCTCCACCATGGCCCTCAGGTTCGCGTCCTTGGTTATGGGCGAGATCATGCATCCCGGCGCCACCATCCCCACGCCCGCCTCCAGGGCTGCTACCGCCTCCCTCCTGACCTCCTCCGGGGTACCCATCCCCAGGGTCATGGGGGCGTTGAGGTTCCCTATGATGACCGCCCTGGACCTGGTCTTGGTAACGGCTCCTCTGGCGTCGGTCTTGTGGTCTATAGAGAGGCCATCGGCCCCCGTGGCCACCATGGCCTCTATCATCTCATCGCCATGGCCGCAGAGATGCAAGATTACGGGCCCCTTGGTCCGTAATCCTTTTATCACTTCCTTCAGGTAGGGCTGGGCAAATTCGGAGAAGAGATCGCGCCCCAGGATATCGCCAGAGGCGATCATGTCCTCGATGACCACGGCATCGGCCCCGGCCTCGTACATCGCCTTCCCGTATTCAGTCAGGATACCGGTGGCTGCCTTGGTGAAGTCCTTGACCAGGCCTGGATTCTCCACTATGGCCATCATAACCTTGTTCATCTCCCCCAGGCAGGCGACGGCGGAGAAGGGCCCCACTATCCGCCCCATGACCGGGACCTCCGGGTACCTCTCCCTCAGGAGTTTGAGGGCCTTCAGGACCACCGGCACCCGCCCTGCTGTGGCAAGATCCTTGGGCACCCTCACCTCCCCCAGGGAGCTGTAGCCCTTGAAGGTGAGGGATATGGCCGGGATCTGGGTCCTGTTGCCGTAATTTATCGGGCACCCCAAGGCCTCGGCCTCCACCGACTGGCAGAAGGGCACCCCCACGCCCTCTATGCCTATCGCCTCCCATGCCTGTCCAGCCAGCTTGGCCATGAGCTCTGCGTCTTTGTGGGCCTCCGGCCAGTAGACGCCAGCGCGCTCCATCTGCTCCACGGTCACCGTCTGGTTGACGGCCGTGACCGGAGGACGGTCTACCGCCTCCCTCCGCAGGGCCTTGAGGAACCGCTCCCTGGGGGTAAGTTCAGCCATCCTTCCTCCTCTCCATCGCCTCTATGAGGCTGAATGTACGTTTTATCAGTCCCTTACCCAGGCCGCAGCTGCTCACGGCCCAGACGGTTACCGTCTTCTCTTTCTCTCCCTTGCCTTCCATAAGCCCACCCAATATAACTCTCCAAGGCGGTATTTATTATATCCCCCGAACATGTTAGGGGAAATAGGATAAAGGGGAGGCGGCAACTGCCATCCATGGCGAACAAGTGCTTCAGCTGCGGTAACACGAGCAACGATGCCCCCCTCCTCCAGGTAGAGAGGAGCGGGAAACTGGAGTGGGTCTGTGTCAGGTGCCTGCCCATGCTGATCCATGGCTGACGCTGCTAAGATAGCCATCGTCCGGTGCGATATCGTATCGGAGGTCTGCCCTGGGATGGGCTGCCTCAAGGCCTTCCAGGATAGGAAGGAGGCTTTCGAGGGCTACAAGGACGCCAGGCTGGTGGGCTTCTTCACCTGCGGCGGGTGCTCAGGGAGGAGGGTCTACAGGCTGGTGAATACCCTGAAGAGGTACGGCATAGACGCGGTCCACATGAGCTCCTGCATGCTCATGACCGAGCCCTTCACCCGCTGCCCCAACCGCGAAGAGATCAAGAGGTCCATCGAAGCTCTGGGGATCAAGGTCGTCGAGGGGACCCACCACGAGGTGGGGCAGTACGCCTCTGGGACCAGCTTCCACCGCCGCTAAGGCCCCTTCTCCAGGAAGTAGGAGGTCAGGATCTTCTTCTGCCCGGCCCTCAAGATCTCGGAGAGGGTGGCTATAGACACGCCGAAGAGAGCCGCCAGCTCTCTTATGGAGGTCCTCTTGGGATAGTCGAAATAACCTTTCTCCATGGCGATCTTCACTATCTCCTCCTGTCGGGAGGTGAGACCCCTCCCTCTCAGCTCCACCATGCGCCCCACTTCGACGCCGAGGCCCCGGGACCTCAGCCTCCGGGCCAGCCTCTTCAGGGGCTTATGCCCGCTGACCAGGAGGACGAGGTTTATCTTCTCCCCCACCACTCGGGAGGAGATCAAGAAGCACTCGGATCCGATGAGGCTGTCGCAGACGGGGCAGTTTGTGGACAGGGTCGCCAGGAGCCTGTTGCCACCCGCCGGGGCAACGTCCAAATCCAGGAGTTCGGGGTTGCCCCTCAGGGCCTCCTCCAACCCGCTCAGCTTCCCCCTGGGGACGGTGAACTCCACCAGGTCTCTTACCATGCCCCGGGCCGATGGGATGCACCCCCGGAGGTTGATCCTGGAAGTGTATTTGGCCGAGAGGTCCCGCATCCACTCTGGCGCCGTAACCGAGAGCTCCGCCTCTATCATCTCCAAAATTGGCAGGAGTAACAAAAGTTTATATATTAGTAAAGAGGCTCCGATAAACAAATCTCGGAGGTGTTGAGTGTGAAGAGATTTGTCCCGTTGATCGCAGTATTCTTGATAGTAGCTTCCGCCGGATGCGTTGGAGGCGGGAAAGAGGAGGCCCCGTCCACGCCGGCAGCCGACCTGGTGGCCACGGGGAAGCAGGTCTTCGAGGCCAAGGGCTGTACGGCCTGCCATTCCGTCGATGGCAAGCCAGGGGTTGGGCCCACGGTGAAGGGCCTCTATGGGCGGGCTACGGAGCTCGATAACGGGCAGACAGTGGCCGCCGACGATGCCTACATCTTGGAGTCTATAAAGAATCCAGACGCCAAGATCGTGAAGGGCTTCAACAAGGGCATCATGACCTCGGCCGTGGCAGGGATTACAGACGCCGACGCCAAGGCGCTGGTGGAGTACATCAGGAGCCTCAAGTAGAGGCTCTTGTTTTTTTATTCATGCCGACTATCGACCAAGCCCTGAGAGTCATCCTCTTCGGCTCCATCCTGGCAAGCCTCCTCGGCCTGGCGGTCTACGCCCTCTACCACGGGGTCTTCGGGAGGAGAGGCCGGGGTGAGGC
>JBBSVP010000175.1:0-4368 GCA_038046745.1 Candidatus Hydrothermarchaeota archaeon | reverse complement strand
GTATATCTCCAGGACCGGGTTCCGCTCCAGCTCCCCCATGGGGCAGAAGGCCTTCCTGAGCTTCCTCTTTATCTCCTCGGGGCCGTCGTCCACCGAGAGGAAGTTCATCTTGGAGGAGGACATCTTCTCGTCCCCGTCCAGGCCGTGGATTATGGGGGTGTGGAGACAGACGGGCGCCTTGTACCCCAACCCTGGGAGGTGCTCCCTCGCCAGCATGTGGATCTTCCTCTGGTCTATGCCCCCCACCGCCAGGTCCACGCCCAGGGTGGCTATGTCTATGACCTGCATCAGTGGGTATATCACCCTGGCTACCTTCGGGTCTTCCTCCGCCCTCCCCACCAGGTCCATGGATCGCCGGGCCCTCAGGAGGGTGGTCTCCAGCGCCAGGCGCTGGACGTTGAGGAAGTAGTCTCCCTGGAGCTGCATCTCCGAGCCCAGGACGAACCGCGTCCTCTCAGGGCTCAGCCCCATGCCTATGAAACACTCCTTGTTGAACTCGGCGGTCTTGGCGATCTCCTCCAGGGTCCCCTTCCCGTTCAGGTAGGCGTGTAAGTCCGCCAGGAGGACCGTGACCTCGAAGCCGGCCCCCTGGAGGTCTATGAGCTTGTTCACGGTGATGGCGTGGCCCAGGTGGATCTTGCCGCTGGGCTCGTAGCCCGCGTAAGCCGTGGGCTGGGTCTTCTCCTCTAGGAGGCGACGCAGCTCCGCTCCGGTCACCACCTCCTCCGTGCCCCTCTCCACGAGGGAGAGACGCTCCTGGAGCTCCATAGCGGGCTTTCTATCTTGGGGGATGCGTATAAAGGTTTCTTACTGAGGGTGGAGGCATTTGGCTTAAGTGCCAGCCGTTAATTTTTTATTTGCCGGAGGGGAGGTGGTGCCATGCCGGCCATCGAGAGGGCGAAGACCAAGGAGGAGGCGGAGATGGAGGAGCTCCTGGAGGTGAGGAGGGACAATATAGCCAACCTGGAGCGGATGGTCTACGCCTGCATCTTCCAGGTGGATGCCCGTCTGGATCCCCCGCCGGGGGATCTGGATATAACCTTCTGCGTCGGCAATTTCTCGATCTTCGAGCTGGAGCTGAAAGCTCTGCGGGGCGACATCACTATAAACGGCAGGGCCGCTGGGCGCTTCCTGGACGAGAAGGGGTACAGGCTCCCCAGGCAGTCCATCAGCCTCGTGAAGACCGCCTGCCCCCTGAGGCTGGATGATAGGGAGGTGCTCCTCCAGGATAGGTTCTTGAAGGTGGGGGTCGAGATGAGGGGCACCTTCGTGGGGCCCAGGACCGTGGAGAGATCCGGTTCCCTGAGCTACACCCTCTTCCTCTAGAAAACTTTTTAATCTCGGCCTTAGAGTTTTATCTGCATGTACGGAAAGAGCCCAGGCGTGATGAGGGTCGTGTTGGACTCGGACTTCTTGATTACCTTAATGGATGAGAAGGACAAGTACAACAAGGATTCGCTATACGTCCTCCACGCCCTCCAGAAGGTCCCCCACGTGGAGATCGTCCTGGACTGCGTCATCAACGAGGTCATCTCCATGCTCGCCAGGCGGTATGGGGGGGAGGGCGGCGAAGGGGACTTCCACAGGGCCCTGAGCTTCATCGAGGCGAAGATCCCCAAGGCCAGGATCGTATGGATCTACCCAAAGGTCCCAGAGCACTACGAGAGCATCATCAAGGTCATGAAGAAGTACAGGGGCAAGCTGAACTTCCACGACGCCATGATCGTCATAATGATGTTCAACTCCAATATTGAGCATATAATCAGCCTGGACAAAGACTTCGACGCCGTGAGCGGGATAAAGCGCATAGACCCGGGGAAGATAGACCAGTTCGTGGGGAGACGGAGGTGACTTACTCCTCGCCCTCCAGCCTGAGGAGGTAATCCTTGGCCCCCCTGAAGATCCTCACCTCGTCCCTCACCTTCACCGGGAACCGCCCCTCGAAGTAGATGGTCTCCAGGCTTTCCAGGCCCATCACCTGGACCCTCTCCGGGGCCACCTCCGAGATCATGGCTCTTCTTATATCATCCTCCCGCCCTAAGATCTCGGCCTCCCTGAGGCCTTTCACCGGCATAGTCGCTCTCTTCCTGGCCCCCAGGTCGAAGAGCGTGGCCTTCCCCGTGGTCAGCCCCAGGAGCTGGTAGACCTCCCCACCCAGCCCTAGGATATCACCCTTCCGGAATCTTGGAAGCCTAAGGACGATGGCCACGCGGTATACATCCTTCCCATGCCCATCCTTCCCGGTCAGCTTTGGCGACTCTCCCACCGCGCCCCCGAACCTTTCCTGGAGGGCCGAGGCCACCTTCCTGGCCACCTGTATGGATCCCATATAGAAGTCGAACCCCTCCTTGAGGGCCTCGAACTTTGAGACGAAGGCCTTCCTGTCCGTCCTGGCGTACTGGGCCATGAACTCCTCCACCAGGGCATGTATCTTATCCCTCTCCTCCCGCCCCAGCGCTCCTTCCCCCCGTACCTGGAGGATGGCTTCGTAGTACTTGCCGCTGGCCCGAGAGCAGTCTTGACAGAGGTCCAGGACGACCCTCACCACCGCTTCTTGCCTGGCGCTGTACTCCAAGCCCGCCACCCTCCCCCCCACCTCCACGGTACAGGGGACCAGGTAGACGGTGGGTGAGGACTCCTTGGGCTCTTCCACAGAGATTCGCACCTCTGGCGCCTCGACCTTCTCTAACCTGAGATTCTCCTTCACCACGTCGAGGGCCGCGTTCTTGATCACCGCCTCCAGCCCTTCCCCCATCGGTAGCCACCTACCCCCCTTGAGGTAGGTGTGGCAGTTCCTGCATACCTGCGCCTCGATGCGCTCCGGGAGGGTGAGGAAGCGCCCCCCTCCCAAGTAGCACTCCCGGCACCGATTGTCCACCAGCTCCTCCGTCACCTTGCCGCAGAGGTAGCAGAAGCGCCCCCTGACCATGGAGCAATTATTGGGCAGGGTCAATAAATACCCTTCTCCAATATCGTTCCGAGACGTTAAGTCCCGGTGGTAAACCAACCCAGGAGTAGGAGGAGGCATATAATGATCCAAGTGACAGAGAAGGCGGCAGAGAAGCTGAAGGACTTCATGAAACAGGAGGGGAAGGAAGCCAAGGGGCTTCGGGTCGCGGTCTTTGGCGGCGGTTGCGCTGGCTTCAAGTATGGCTTGGCGCTGGAGGAGAATCTCACAGGGGCTGACAAGATCATCGAGAGCCGTGGGGTGAATGTCATAGTGGACCCGGAGAGTGCTAAATTCCTGGAGGGGTCGGAGATAGACTACGTGGAGAGCCTCCAGGGCTCTGGCTTCAAGATCAACAACCCCAACGTAGCCTCCAGCTGCCGTTGCGGCAACTCCTTCAAGCCGAAGGAGTGACCCTCTATTTTTTGACGTTTTTTACAGTATACCCCTTCTCGCAGATCTGCACCCTCAACGCCTCGAGGGCAGAGTGGACTTTCTTCGAGCTGTAGCCACCTATGACGATGGCCATGAACTCCCTTCCGGGCTCATAGAGCCCATCCTCGATCCGGCAGCGGACTACGGCTATACCATCAGCCGCTTCTGCATCCCTGATCGCGCCCTCGATGACCTTCCTGTTGGTCCTGACCTCGATCCCTTTCAGCCCCTCCTCTGGACGGACATAGACGGCGTGGCACCCCACCACGCTTATATCCCTCCTCAGCCCCCTGACTTCCCTCAACAGATCCTCGAGACCCATACTCCACCCCCGATACAGTGTACGCATCGCCAGTTTAATTATCTTTCTAGGGAAGATTCGAGGTTTTAATAGGCAGATTTATAAATAAATTCCTCCTTTTTATTATATGGTGATCTCATGAGCGAACTGCCGATTGCCGCAATGGACAGGTTAATCAGAAAGGCCACGGGGCTCAGGGTGGGCAGGGACGCCGCCGAGGCCATGGCCGAGGTGCTGGAAGAGAGAGGCGCTAAGGTGGCCATCGAGGCCGGGAAGTACGCCAAGCACGCCAAGAGGAAGACCGTCAAGGCCGAGGACGTCAGGCTGGCGGTGAAGAAGTAGCAGATCACCCTTCAAAACATTCAAATACCCTCCTGGGCAGAGGTATTGCGTCACAATGCGGGGGTAGCCAAGTCTGGCCAAAGGCGCTAGATTCAGAGTCTAGTCCGTTAGTCGGTCCGAGGGTTCGAATCCCTTCCCCCGCATTCCAGTCCTTTTTATGTAAAAAGTCCTGGAGCCCAAAAACCCGCATTCTCCTTCCAGTCGAATGCTCCGTTTTCCCCCGGGGCTTTTGCGAGCGGAGCCGGGCGGAGCGAAGCAAAAGGGCCGCCAAAAACCCGGGGGCTTCTACTTCTCTGTCGAATCGCCCCCTCCGGCCTCGTCCTTCGGGACCCTCTTCCCGAAG
>JBBSVP010000174.1:0-8873 GCA_038046745.1 Candidatus Hydrothermarchaeota archaeon | reverse complement strand
CCCCATCTTCTCCAGGCCGCGGCGGGAGAGGAACTCCGCAAGCAACGCTTCAGCGTTGGTATGCCTCCTCCGGAGGTATATGCACCATCTCTCACCCTTGATGAAAGGCTCCGTCAGCTTCCCCTCGAAGGAGGCGTACTTCTCGAGGAAACGGTCCTCGTGGGATGTGTTCACCTTCGGGCCCCAGTGGATCCGCAGGGGCGGGAGTTCCAGGCTCTCGAGCTCCAGTACGAGCCCTGCCCTGGAGATGCCCACAGCCGTCTCCGCGTCCAGGACCCGGAAGCCTTCCTCCTCCAGGATCTTCCTCAGGGTGAGGGAGGCCTTCCGGAGCTGGGGATAGAGGACATCCTCCACCACCTCGGGTCTCGGGAAGGCCACGAGGAGGAGGTCCGTACCTCTCTCCTTCAACCTGGTCGCGAGGACCTCTCGGTCCAGGGCACGCTCCCTGGGGAAGAAGAACTCCTCCCCGGGGCCCTTCAGATACTCCTTGGCGGCGAAGGAGAATGTAGCGAAGCTCTGGATGGACATGGCGCTGGCCACGTTCCTCCCCGCGTCCACGGGGTCGACGAAGACGAGAGGCGAAGGCGCGAAGCGCCTCCTATCTACCTTGCCCTCCCTAAGCTGGAGCACCTCCCCGTACCGCCAGGCCGTGGCCCCCTCCAGGCCCCCATTGAAGGAGCCGTACCGTATCACCAGGCGCTCCGCCAGGTAGCCCGCGCCCCCTTCCACCTTTGCCTCGGCTCCGTAGCAGCCGATCCCCCTGAGGAACTGTTTCAGGAGCCGCACCTCGTCCTCCCGCCCCTTTATGTGTTCCCTGACGAAGCGGTCGTGGAAGGGGGTCCTGTCCACCGCGGACTTCAGCTTAGACGGGTTCTCCATATCGTAGCATGGGACGAGCTCCACCTCGAAGCCCCTGTAGTAGCCCCTCACGTATGGGTGCTCCGCGTACCTCTTCTCCATCCCCTCCAGTAGGCGGGTACCGAGATCGGTCACCACCTTCTCCAGGGCCTCCCGCCCGTACTCCTGGGGGAAGAGGAGGAAGATGTCCAGGTCCTTCTCGGCCCTGAGCCAGGTCCCCCTGGAGGCGGAGCCGTAGAGGGCGGCCCTTATCCTGGGGTCCACGGGCCTTGTAAGCACGGTCAACTTGCCCAGGAGCTCGCTGGCCACCTCGCGTAGTTCTGCTGCCTCCGCGGCACTGGGCCTGACCCTCTCCAGCACCTGCCTCATGGCCAACGGTTTGGCCGCGGTAGCACTTAACTCTATTCCTCGAGGACGAATATATGGACGTCCCGGTGGCGCCCCTCCACGGCCCTCTCGAACTCCCTGGCGTTCTCTAGGGGGGTGCAGTGGAGCACCAGGATCACATGTTCGTACCTGGTCTTGTAGGCCGCGATCCTCCACTCCAACTCCCTCAGGACCTCCTCTTTCCCTGCCCTGCAGGAGAGGACCTCCAGGACGGTCCCCATGGCCTCCAGGGCATAGTCCGGAGTGCAGATGCCTCCGGCGGCGGCCATGGGGCTACCGGCGCTGAACTCGTACCTCCCCTCCTTCAGGGCCGTCCCCAGGGTCTGGACTATCCCCTCCTTCCCTTCGCCGTGGGGGCTAGCGAGCCTCTCCTTCACGAGCCGGATGAGATGGGCTATCTCCATGGGGTCCCTGAGCTGGAGGGTGAGGTATGCCACCAGCACGAACATCTGCCTGGCGGCCTCCCCCAGGCGGGAGACTTGATAGGCGTCCATCTCCTCTGGGATTGGGCGGACTTCCAAAGGCCGGAACGGCATCTCGATCTTGAGCTCCTCCCGCCCCCCGGCCAGGATCTTGTTGAACCTCTCGATGTAAGTAGGGAAGGAGTGATAGTCCCTTGCTATGAAGTCCCTTGCAGCCTCCAGGTGGAGGGCCTTTGCCCTCAGGTATAACTCCCTCAGCCCTTCGTCTTTCATGCCTGCCGGGGCTACCAGAAGGAGCCTTTGAAGAAGCCCGTGGCGGGGCAGCCCAGACACCGGTCGGCCTTGTAGTAGGCGCACTCACCACAGGAGCCCTTGTACCCGCAGGGCGGCTCTTTGGTCTTCTCCACCACCATCTCCACCGGGAAGATGAGGTCCTCGGTGGGAGTTATGACTATGTTGAAGTCCACATCCTTCACCTGGGGGTTGGAGCGTATATGTCCGTCGACGATGGCGTCCAGCGTGGAGATGTCCTCGGACATGAGGAAGATGCAGAGGTTGTGCTTGCCCGAGGTGATGAGGCCGTTCAGGAAGTAGGGACATTTCTTGAAGAAGTCCAAGATCTCGGTGGTGTTGTTTGCGGTTAAGTCCACCTTGGCTATGTAGAGGCCCACTTTCTTGAAGTTCATCCCTATCAGGGTGGATATGGCCCCCTTCTCCCTCAGCTTCTTTATCCGGACCCCCACGGAAGGCTGGGAGATTCCCACCCTCTCCGCGATCTCGTTCTGGGAGATCTCGGGGTTCTTCTCCAGGAGGGATATGATGGTGCGGTCCTTCTCGTCCAAGTCCAGCTGCTCTCGCATCATGCGTAGCAACTCCCGCCTTCTTCTTTATAATCTTTTCTATAACTTAAAGTGTAAACGGGGCATTGTTTTTTGAAATATAGTAGAGCGAACGCAGCAGTAGACCCCTGAGGGAGAGGCGGAAGCTCGGGTTCGCGGCCTAACCGCGACTCTTCCCTTTTACATGCAAATATGCCCTCGTTAACTATGGCTGGCGGGGGTAAAAGCTACGAGGTAATAGGATGGCAGGGGAAGAAGTTGGATTCTTCATGGGGATGGAGGGCGACCTCCTGTCCTTCCGGAGGGAGTCCAAGAAGGGGAAGAGGGAGCTCACATTCCAGAACTCTCGGTGCGTCAGCTGCTTCATGTGCCACGAGGCCTGCCCGGTGGAGGCTATAGAGGTTAATCCCAGCGGTTCAGCGGCCAGGGACCTCATCGACGCGCCGCGGATCGTCATAGATGCCGAGAAGTGCGTCCTCTGCGGCATCTGCGCCAACGTCTGCCTCTTCGGGGCCCTGGACTTCGCCATCGACGGGGTCCCGGTGAAGGGGCTGAAGGGCTACCCCCAGTACGAGCGGAAGTGGGAGTGGTACCCCGAGAGGTGCAAGCCCAAGGACGAGGGCGCCAGGATAGTCTGCGATCTCTGCGAGAAGGAGTGCCCGACGGAGGCTCTCAAGTGCTCCCTGGCGGAGGAGAACGGCCAAGTGAAGAACGTCGTCCAGAGGGACGAGAAGCTCTGCGTCTACTGCAACGCCTGCAAGATCGTCTGTCCAGTGGCGCCGAAGGCGATCGAGACCGAGAAAGTCTTCGAGGGGGAGGTGAAGGTCGACCTGGAGAAGTGCCAGGGATGCGGCGTATGCGTCACCGTCTGCCCAACGGAATCCCTCTCCATGCCCAAGCCCAAGGTCGGGGAGAAGGCGGACAAGCTGGTCATAAACAAGGATACCTGCGTCTACTGCGGCGCCTGCTCCAAAGCCTGCCCCGTTGGGGCGCTGGAGGTGGGGCGCAAGAACATCAGGCTCGCCCTGGAGGGCGGCGTTTCAACGACGCGGATGAGGGAGAAGGTCTTCTCAGGGCTCTTGACGAAGGGGGTGCCGCCGTGAGGGAGAATCTCAAGTTCGAGCTCCAGGTGAAGGAGGAGCTCTGCACAGGCTGCGGTAACTGCATGATAGCCTGCCCCATAAACGCCCTGAAGTTCGTGGAGATTTCAGGCGGGAAAGGCGGCGGAGCCGAGCTGGGGATCGAGGACGGCATAGTCCATCTCATCCTGGAGGAGTGCAACGGCTGCGGGACCTGCATAAGGGCCTGCGCCCAGAAGGCCCTAGAGGTCCGGGTCCTTAACCCCAAGGCCCTCACCAGGTCCGTGGGGATCAAGGAACTGGCCGCCGAGAAGAAGGGGGCCGGCGACGAGGCCCACGAGGCGCACGAGAAGGCCGAGGAGCCGGTCTCAACGGTCGTCTACGAGTTCGACCCTGCCAAGCGGGCCGTCATAGAGAGCGCCGTGAGCGCTTTTGACAGGGCCCCGGTCCGGAACCTGATAGAGTCGGGGAAGCCCGAAGAGGCCAAGGTCAAGATCCTGGAGAAGGTCAAGGGAGGGGGAGGGAAGAAGTAGGCCCCTCAAGCGGCATGGAAAGGATGGAAGCGAAGGTCGTATCCCCCGCAGATGTCTTCAGGCACCTGCCCAAGAAGAACTGCGGCAAGTGCGACACACCTACCTGCATGGGTTTTGCCGTCAGGCTCCTCATGGGAAAGGCAAAACTTAGCGACTGCCCCCATCTGAAGGAGGCCCGGCACATCCAGGACAGCATGGCCCTGAAAAACCTCCTGGAGCCCCTCCTAAAGGCCAAGAAGACGAGGCTCGTAATCCATGGCGAGCAGTGCACCGGGTGCGGTAATTGTATAATAGTTTGCCCTCCCAACGCCCTCGTCAGCATCGACGCCTCGGGGGGGAAGGGCCCCAAGGCCGAGGGGGTGGTGACCAAGATCGAGGACGGGTGCGTCATTGCGGTGGACCTCTCCAAGTGCCGCCGCTCGAGCGAGGAGATGGAAGGGGAGCCATGCAGGCTCTGCGTCGAGGCCTGCCCCTTCAAGGCCATAGAGTTTATCTAGTCTTTCATCTTACGGAAATTCTCTGCCCCTGCCCCGCACGCGAAACATTCGGAAGGCTGATCTTTCTGCTTCGTGGTATTGCCGCAATTCTTACACTTCCACTTCGCCATAGCAACGCCTCCTAACCCATGGTCCCAGGAACTCTATTTATATCTTTCTATCGCAGGCAAACTTTATCAGCCCCGCAGCCTACTGTAGGGCATGTTCGAGCTCAGGCATCGGGAAGGCATTGGGAGGCTCGGGACCCTGGAGGCTTGCGGGAAGAGGATGGAGACCCCGGCCCTCCTCCCGGTGGTCAGCCCGAAGCTCCAGAAGATCAAGCCCCGGGAGCTCAGGAGGATGGGCTTCGAGGGGGTGATAACTAACTCCTACCTCATCCACAGGGACGAGGGGCTCAGGGAGAAGGCCCTCCAGTCCGGGGTCCACAAGCTCCTGGACTACGACGGCCTCGTGATGACGGACTCGGGCTCCTACCAGCTATACGAGTACGGCAGGGTGGAGATCGGAGCGAGGGAGATCGTGGAGTTCCAGGATGCCATAGGCACCGACATAGGGGTCATCCTGGACATCCCAACCCCGCCGGACGTCACCAGGGAGCGTGCCCTGGCAGAGCTGGAGGAGACTCTCTCCAGGGCCCAGGAGAGCATGGGGGTGGAGAGACGGTGTCTGCTGGCCGGCACGGTCCAGGGCTCCACCCATCCAGACCTGCGGGAGGAGAGCGCCAGGAGGATGGGCAGCCTCGGCTTCGACCTCCACCCCATAGGCGGCGTCGTCCCTCTGATGGAGGCCTACCGCTTCCGGGACCTGGCGGACGTGATCCTCAGGAGCAAGGCATCCCTCCCGCCAGAGCGGCCCGTCCACCTCTTCGGATGCGGCCACCCCATGCTCTTCTCCTTTGCTGCGGCGCTGGGCTGCGACCTCTTCGACTCCGCTGCTTACGCGCTCTACGCCAAGAACGGGCGATACATGACCCCCGAGGGGACCCTGCGGCTGGAGGAGATGTACACCCTCCCATGCACCTGCCCCGTATGCTCCAGGTACGAGGCCCAGGAGCTGCAGGCCATGGACATCGGGGAGCGGGAGGTGGAGCTGGCGAGGCACAACCTCTACGCCAGCTTCCAGGAGATAAAGAGGGTGAGGCAGGCCATCCACGAGGGCTCCCTCTGGGCCCTGGTGGAGCAGAGGGCCAGGTCCCACCCGAGGCTTTTGGAAGCGCTCAGGGTGGCACTGGGCTACGAGGCCCTGGAGCGCTCAGACCCTGTGACCAAGGGGTCGCCCTTCTTCTATTCGGGGGAGGAGTCCCTCCAGCGCCCGGAGGTGAGGCGCCACTTCCTGAGGCTCCGGGAACTGGACACCAAGGGTAAGGAACTGGTCCTCCTGCCCGAGGGCAGGCGCTCCCCAGGGCCCGCCAGCGGAAAGAAATATCACATCTGCAGGGCCTCCCCGGTCTTCGGGGTTGTCCCCCAGGAGTTGGAGGATGTCTATCCCCTTGGGAGCTACGAGGGCCCCTCCCCACCCACCGGGGCCCAGGTGGGGTTCATGCAGGCTGCTGTTGCGGCTTACGCCGAGGGCTTCGAGGGGGTCCATGCCCACGCCTCCCGCCAGCTCGGGATCGGGGAAACCTTCGAGGACCCAGCGGACTTCGGTGCCGGGGACGTGGAGACGAAGCTCCGGGGGATGGCCGACTACCAGTTCGGGAGGGGAGCCGGGCGGCTCCTGGTGAGGCGGATCAGGGTAGAGTGGGCCAGGACCGGCAGAATGCGGAGGCTGTACTCTGGGAAGAACCTCTTGGCGACGGTGAGGGCCTCCGACGGGTTCTATGTCCTTGGGCTGGAAGGAGCTAAAAGACTACTCGAACTCCCAGCCCCCAAGAACCGGGTGGTGGTGGATAAAGAGGCGGGGGAGTTCGTGGGGGCCGGGAGGAACGCCTTCGCCAAGTTCGTCAGGGCCGCAGACCCCGAGATAAGGCCCTACCAGGAGGTCCTGGTGGTGGATGGGGATGACAGCCTCCTAGCCACCGGGAGGGCCCTCCTGAACGGTCCCGAGATGCTGGCCTTCAGGAGGGGTATAGCCGTCAGGGTGAGGCACGGCCTACGCGACGAGGAAGGTGAAGCCCAGGGAGGCGAGGGTGACGATGACCCCGGCTAGGAGGACCCCCAGGCAGATGGCCGCGAAGGACCTCCAGAACCTGAGCCCGAAGAGGTAGGCAACCACGGTGCCGGTCCAGGCCCCGGTGGCAGGCAGAGGTATGGCCACGAAGATCGCCAGCCCCAGGGCCCCGTACCTCTGGATATCCTCCCCGGCATTCCTCCTGGTCCTGGCGAAGAGCCACTCGAAGAAGCTGTCGGCCTGCGGTACGCGCCTCAGGGACCTCTCCGCCGGCCCGAAGAAGAGGAGGAGCGGGACGACCGGGAGGATGTTGCCCAGGACAGCGATGAGATAGGCCTTGAGGGGGTCCATGGAGTATATCCCCAGAGCTACTGGAATAGCTCCCCTCAGCTCAGAGATGGGCAGCATGGCCAGGAGGGTCACGACCGCCTCGGGAGAGAGGCCCGTCCCCACCACCAGCTCCTCGAAGGCCATGGGGTCCTATAGGGCGGCGGGGTATTAAAAGGTGAGGGAGACTTTTTCAAATATCAGCCCCGACGTAAGCCTTTCCCCCGGGCTGTATGGAGCCGCTGGAAGAGACCCACCTTGACCTCCTCCTCAAGGGGGCCAGGAGGCGGACCCTGGAAGAGCGCTTCGTGGAGGACAAAGCTGTATTCCTCAGGGCCAAACTGGCCAGCCTCCAGGAGGCCATCGACCGGCAGGGGATCAACCAGGACATAGGCTTCCTGGCCATGGTCCTCTATACCTTCGACCTCATCGAGAGGGAGGTGGGACCAAAACATGCCGATAGAATCCTGGCCTCCTTGGCATTCACGTCCTGGTCTCTCGACCGCTACAGGGGGCTCCTGGGGCTCGGGTTCGACGAAAAGGTCGGAGCAGCCGTAAGCACCTTCTTAGAGGGCGAGAGGGAGAGGATACGCCCCGATGCGGGTCCCTATGTGGGGGAGATGGTGAGGAAAGCCTGGGCCGAGATGGGCCTAGACAGAGACCAAGAGAAAGAGTTCTCGGCCCTGGTGGGCGAGAAGAGGCGTTTATATACGGGGATAGGCTCTGGGCCTGACATGGAGCGGCGGGAGCTGGTCCAAGGCCTCGCCCGGAGGGGAGGCCTCAGGCTCCTGAACATAGGTATAATACCCACGGAGCTCTGCCCCAACGCCTGCCGGTTCTGTCTCGCCCCCTGGAAGGCGGGCGCGGAGGAGCGGAACAGGGAGCTCGGCGATGGGAGCTTCCGGCGGATCGCCGACCAGGTCATCGCCCTGGCCGGGGAGGAGGGCCTGGTCCTGACCATAACAGGCGGCGAGCCTTTCCTGGAGCCGGAGAGGGTCCTCTATATTCTCAAGAATGCCAGGTCCAGGGTGGAGCTGACAACCAGCGGCTTCTGGGCCAGGGATCGAGAGAGGACCAGGGCTACGCTCTCCCGCATCTCCGATGCCGCAAGAGCCAATAAAAACCCGGGCTTCTCCCTCGGCCTCCAGGTGAGCCTCGATGCCTTCCACCAGGAGGTCGTCCCCTCGGAAGGAGGGCTTGAGGAGCGGATCCCTCTGGCCAACGTGGCCAACATCGTGGAGCTGACCAGGCCCATGGATATGGACCTCTGCCTCCTCACCAAGTACACCCTCTACCTGGACCCCCTCGTGAACCTCCTGGCAGAGCTGGAGGCCCGGGGGCTCCGAGGCAAGATTGTGGGGCGCCACTACGACCCTGAGCTCAAGGTCACCATGCCCCTTGGCACGGCCATGGTCACGAGGCCCGCCCTCCTCAAGGCCTACCTGGAGCTCCCGGCCGGCAGGCCCGTCTTCATCCTCTACACCGCCGTTGAGGCGATAGGTAGCGCAGCGCTGCTGGAGCCCTTCGAGTACCCGGCCTTCAGGAGGCGGACCGAGGAGTTCATGGCCGGCAGCTCGCGAGAGCGGCTCCCCCTGACGGGGATAGAGGTGGGGGACGATGGCAACGTGTACCCCGGTGCCCATGCCCTCTACTCATGGTCCCTTGGGAACGTCCTGCAAGAGGACCTCAGGAGCATATATGATAGGATAGCCAGAGACCCTCTCATAGCGGCCATGGGGGAGGACCCGAAGCGGATCATAGACATGGCCCTGGAGCAGGAGCCAGGGCTCCTGGAGGAGATGAGTGCTACCTCATCTCCTCT
>JBBSVP010000173.1:0-8259 GCA_038046745.1 Candidatus Hydrothermarchaeota archaeon | reverse complement strand
AATTCGGCCCCAGGGTCCGCTTCGGCGCAGTCCTGACCAATGCCCCCCTCAAGCCCACGCCCAGGGAGAAGAGGGAGTACTGCACCGGCTGCAACGTCTGCGTCGAGCGCTGTCCCGCAGGCGCCATTGGAGCCACTGTGGACAGGGAGCGGTGCATAGAGTACACCAGGAAGAACCTCCTCAGGATCTCCGAGTATTCGGAGCGGCACTGCCTCATCTGCACCAACGTCTGCCCCGTGGGGAGGTAGCATGGATACGCCTGAGATGTGGTCCTGGCTCGATGCCAAGGGCGTGACGCGGGATGACATACTGGCAGCGGCCCTGGAGCTCTACGTACCCCACCCGGAGGTGGAGACGCGGGAGAAGGCCTTGGAGGTCTTGAGTTCTATCTTGGACAAGGCCTTGCAGGACCCGAATATAAACTCCCTCGTGATGGCTGGCTTCCTACTGGAGGAGGAGGGGAGGAAGGGCTCCATACCTGGTCTCCCCCGGGAGACCTTCGACAAGGACCCGGTCTTCCTGGTGGCCGACGAGGTGATAGGCATGGCTATAGCCGAGTACATAGGCGGGACCAGGGCCAGGTTCGAGTACGTCAGGTACGACAGGAAGAAGCCCGGGATCCTGGGGCGCCTGGGCCCCTTCCTGGATGATACCATCTGCGGCCTCATCGCCGGGGCCACCTCCAGGATGTACTCGGGGGTGGGTTGATGGACCTCCTGAGGGGATTCAAGGGCCTCCTCGGCTTCCACACCATCCTGCCCGTGGGGATGGACCAGGACCTGGAGGAAGTGGCCCGGTACGGCTGGCTCTTGCCAATCTTGGGATTCCTCCTGGCCCTCCTGGCCGGCGTCTTCGGTGAGATCATCTCACGCCTCCTGCCGGGGGGGGTGGCTGCGGCCCTGGCCCTCTTCGCGCTCCTCTACCTCTCGGGCTTCCACGACCTGGACGGGCTCCTGGACTTCGGTGACGCCCTAATGTACCGGGGCAGCGCCGAGAGGAGGAGGGAGATCATGCACGACGTCAACACGGGGGTGGGCGGCTTCTCCCTGGGCTTCTTCGTCCTCCTGATAACCTACCTGGGGCTGGCCGACTCCTACGCCCTCCTCCCGGCCCTCCTGGCGGCCGAGGCCTCGGCCAAGTACGCCATCCTCCCCATGGCCTACACAGGGAAGGCGTCCCACGAGGGGATGGGCTCCGCCTATATCAAGGCGCTGGGCGGGAGGAAGGGGGCCCTGCTCCTGGGCACAGTTCTATACCTCGCAGCCGTCGCCATCGCTGCGCCGGGAAAGGTGGCCCTCCTCTTCCTGGCCACCCTGGCAACCTCCCTGGCTACCACCAGGCTGGCCACCAACACCGTAGGCGGGGTCTCTGGGGATGTCTTCGGGGCCGTCAACGAGGTGGCGAGGATGGTGGCGGTCCTGGTACTTCTTATATGAAGCTGGACGGACTGGTAATGGCCGGCGGGAGGGGGACCAGGCTCAAGCTCCAGGTGGAAAAGCCACTCCTCCCCTTCTGCGGGAGGCCGCTGGTGGAGAGGGTGATAGGAGCGCTCAAGGGCTCCCGCTATATAGACAGGATATTCGTGGCCACCAGCGAGCGAACTCGTGGTACCGAGAAGCTGATGGGAGAGATAGGCATCGCGACCATCAGGACCCCGGGAAAGGGCTACGTGGAGGACCTCGTCTATGCCGTCGAGAAACTCGGGCTCGGGAAGGTCCTCACCATCGGTTCGGACCTTCCCCTCATAACCTCCGCCGATATAGACTGGACCGCCGAGGAGTACGAGAGGGCCGGGAAGAGCGCCCTCACCATCCTGGTCCCCAGGGAGGTTCTCGAGAGGCATGGCCTCACCCCCACCCTCCTGATAGGGAACTATGTTCCCTCTGGCGTGAATATCCTGGACGGCCATGACCTCGACGGGGAGGAGGCAAAGGTTATAACCGAGAAGGTACAATTTGCTTTCAACGTGAACACCCTGAAGGAATTGGCCCTGGCCGAGGGCCAGAAGGAGGAGAGCCATGCCCGTGAGTAGCGAGCTTCTGGAGATACTGGCTTGCCCCATGTGCAAGAAGGACGTGGAGTACAAGAAGGATGAAGAGTTCTTCATCTGCAGGCAGTGTGATATAAGATATTACAAGGAGAGGTTCAAGGGCGAGGTCTGCCCCAAGTGCCACAGCACTCTGGAGCCGATCAAGGGCGAGGTGCTGGTCTGCGTGGCCTGCCACCGCTGGTACCCCGTCATAGACGACATACCCCACATGCTCCCCGACGAGCTGAGAGAGGACCTGAAGTAGCATGGGCCCCATCACCGAGGAGATGCGGAGGATGGTGGAGGAGCAGAGGGTCTCCTACGTGGCCACGGCCAACAAGGACGGCAAACCCAACGTCTCACCCAAGGGGTCCATAAAAGTCCTCGACGAGAGGACTCTCGTCTTCGCAGACCTCTTCTCCGAGAAGACCAGGCGCAATCTGCTGGAGAATCCGCAGGTGGCCGTCACCGTGGCCGACGCCCGAAAATTTCAGGGCTACCAGTTCAAGGGCAAAGCCGAATTGATAGAGAAGGGCCCTCTCTTCGACGCCATGGCGGCGGAGCTGAGGAAGCTCCCCATGAAGCTCCCGGACCCCAAGTACCTGGTGAAGATAAACGTGGAAGAGATATACGACCTCCGGCCCGGGGCCCAGGGGAAGTGCTGAACCTCCTTCAACCGGGGTGGCCTTGTGCAAGTCTTTTTTCATCGAACGCAACCACTTATTTCGATTTATTTCTAAATCTAAACAGTTATATGCGTCTATTGCAGGTGTTATAATATGAAAAAGTGGTCACTGATTGTAGGCCTTGTTATTGCGGCAGTTGTTGCGTGGTATCTGATCTCTCCTGTATTTCGCGTGGTTGAAGTTCATGAAGAGTCGCCTCTCATCAAAGACGCAATGGAGACGATGGACGCTGCAACAAAAGTGGAATTTGAGAAGGCGGTTGAGGCCGCTAGAGAGAATGTCATGGTCATGACTGATACCATGCCGGTTCCGGCAAGGGTCGTTGTGCAAGGATTGTTCAAGCCAAGCGCACATGACGTGATGGGAAGGGCATTGCTGATAGAAGTCGATGACAAGAAGATCTTGCGGTTTGAGGATTTCGAGACCATCAATGGTCCAGACCTCCATGTTTTTCTTGCAACTGAGCTTGGTATTGCCGGCGCAGTTGACCTTGGCGAGATCAAAGCAACAAAAGGGAGCGTGAATTACGAACTCGACCCTTCGATCGACACAACCAAGTACAACAAGGTGCTTGTCTGGTGTGTGCCGTTCAGGGTGCTGTTCAGTTATGCTGTATTACAATAGGGCCGGATCGTGCTCCGGCTACCACACCCCAGGCACCAGCCTATAGCGGGTCCTCTCGGCGTACTCCCCGTACCCAGGGAGCTCTTCGTGCAGTGTTTTGTCTTCCAGATGGGTCCGGATGGCGATGAGGACCGCCAGGCCCAGCCCCGGTACCAGGGCGTAGTAAGACCCGAGGGCGAGGGGCAGGGAGAGGAGGTATACGATCGCCCCCAGGTACATCGGGTGGCGGACGCAAGCGTAGGGGCCCGTTGTGACGACCCTCTGCCCCAAGTCCAGACGGACTTCCACTATCTTCGAGGCGTAGGGGTTCTCCTTCAATGCGATGAAGAAGAGGGCCAGCGATGGGACGAAGCCTGCAAAGCCCAGCACCTCGAGCGCGACGGGCATCCTCGACCACCGGTATCTGACGGCATCGAGGCCCGCGACCACGAAGAGCGCCAGGAAGAGGACGGTGGCGGCGAGCATGACGGCCCTGTCCCAGCCCTTGACCGGCATCCTGAACGAGGCCCTCTCTTTGAGCAGGGCAGGGTTGTTCCTCTTCAGCCATAGCATCACCCCGCCTGAGTAGGTGAAGTGGAAGAGGAGGAAGAGCCAGGCCCCGGGCCAGTCCCAGGCGCCTGCCGGCAGGAAGAGGAGGGCCGCCATGACGAGTAGGTATGCGGCTACCTTGGCTGCGATCCCCCTGTCGGGGTCTCTCTGTAGCATGGTATCCCCATCTCTACCGACGCCCTCACCAACATATAAATACCCTCCTTTCCATGCTAAGAGGGAGCGAGATGGAACTGGAGACTGTCCTAAAGGAGTTCAGGGGAGACGAGGTCTACGACATAGGGGAGAAGGCCCTGGCCGGGGAGGAGCTGACCAGGAAGGATGGCATGGCCCTCATGCGGTCCAAGAACCTCCTCCTCCTGGGCGCCATCGCCGACAGGCTGAGGGCCGAGAGGGTCGGGGACCTGGTGACCTTCGTCGTAAACAGGCACATTAATTATTCCAACGTCTGCGTCAGCGGCTGCAAGTTCTGCGCTTTTTATAGGAAGCCCGGGGAGGACGGGGCCTACACCATGTCCATGGCCGAGATCCTAGGCCGGGTGGAGGAGTCCGTGCGCCTCGGGATAACGGAGCTCCACATCGTGGGCTCGCTGAACCCGGATTTACCCTTCGAGTTCTACGAGAAGATGCTGAAGGAGATAAAGACTCGATATCCTCAGATACACATCCAGGCATTCACAGCGGCGGAGATAGCCTACTTCGCCAAGATCACCGGGAACAGCGTCAAGGAGGTCCTGGAGAGGCTCATGGGAGCGGGCCTCGACTCCATGCCGGGGGGCGGGGCCGAGATCTTCGATGAGCAGCTCCGCAGGGACCTCTGCCCGAACAAGGTCTCGGGGGAGGGCTGGCTGGAGGTGATGGCCACCGCCCACAGGCTGGGGATGAAGACCAACGCCACCATGCTCTACGGCCACGTGGAGACCCTGGAGAACCGTGTGGATCACATCCTGAGGCTGCGGGAGGCCCAGAGGGAGACCGGCGGGTTCCAGGCCTTCATACCCCTCAGCTTCCACCCCCAGAACACCCGCCTCCTGAGGGAGGGGCGGGTATCGAAGGGGCCCACGGGCTTCGACGACCTCCGTACCCTGGCCGTATCGAGGATACTGCTCCACGGTACCATAGACAACATCAGGGCTTTCTGGATCATGCTGGGGAAGAAGCTCGCCCAGATCTCCCTTACCTACGGTGTCAATGACCTTGACGGGACCGTGGTGGAGGAGCGCATCACCCACGCCGCCGGCGCCACCACCGAGGAGTACATCTCGAAGGACGAGCTCATCGCCCTCATAAGAGAGGTGGGGCGCGTCCCTGCCCAGAGGACCACTACCCACGAGATCGTCCAGGTCTTCAGGGATTAGCATGCGGGTGGGGCAGACCTACTTCAAGAATACGGACTTCATCTACTACGCTATCCAGGAGGGCATCATAGACCTGGGCGCGGAACTCGTGACAGCCCATCCTCCTGCGCTGGGGGAGATGCTGCTCCGAGGCGCTGTAGACGTGGCCCCCGTCTCCTCCATCATCTACGGGCAGCACCCGGAGGAGCTGGTCCTCCTCCCCGACTTCTCCATAAGCGCCTTCGGGGAGACGGGCTCCATCCTCCTCTTCTCGGACGATCTCGCCTCTTTGGGTGACCTGGAAGGTAAGAAGGTAGCCCTCCCCGGGACCTCGGCCACCTCCTCTGTCCTCTTGGACATACTCCTGAGGGAGAAGGAGATAGGGGCGGAGTTCGTCCGCCACCCGGAGCCAGACCTGAGGGCGATGCTCAGAGGATCGGACGCCGCCCTTCTCATCGGTGACCACGCCCTGGCAGCCAAGGGAGAGGGGAGGAAGGTCCTGGCGGACCTGGGGGAGGAGTGGAAGCGGCTCACGGGGCTAAGAATGGTCTACGCCCTCTGGGCCGTGCGGAGGAGATTCGCCGAGGCCCACCCCGATGAGGTGGAGGGGCTCTCCGAAAGGCTTTCCGCTTCCAGGCGCTACGCCTACGACCACTTCCGAGAGGTGGCAGGTGTGCTAGCCACGAGGCTTGGCATAAGCGCCGATGCCATGGCCTGGCACCTCTCCAGGCTCGACTACTCTCTCGGTACCGAGAACAGGGCCGGGCTGGAGGGCTACTTCGCCCTGGCCTCCAAGTACGAGCTTGCGGCTAATCCCAGGCTGGAGTTCTTCAGGCTATGCTCGAGATCGAGGCTTGGGTGAGGGACCTCCTGGAGAAGGCCCTCGATGGGGAGAGGCTCACCGAGGAGGAGGGCGCCAGGCTCTACCACGCCCCCCTCCCCATCCTGGGGATGGCCGCGGACGGCCTGAGGAGGTCCCTGGCCGGGGACCTGGCCACCTTCGTCATAGACAGGAACATTAATTATACCAACGCCTGCGTCAGCGGCTGCAAGTTCTGCGCTTTTTATAGGCCTCCCCGTTCCGGGGAGGCCTACGTCCTCGGGACCGAGGAGCTCTTGGAGAAGGTGCGGGAGGCAGTGACCCTCGGCGCCACCCAAGTCCTCCTCCAGGGCGGTCTAAACCCGGACCTCCATCTGGAGTACTACGAGAGGATCCTCAGGGTCCTGAGGGACCGCTTCCCCCAGGTCCAGAGGCACGCCCTCTCCCCCACGGAGATAGCCTTCATAGCCCACGTGGAGAAGTCCAGCGTCGGGGAGGTCCTCCTCCGCCTCAAGGAGGCGGGCCTCCAGTCCATCCCGGGGGGCGGGGCCGAGATCCTGGACGACGAGGTGAGGGCCAGGATAAGCCCCAAGAAGCTGGGCTGGGAAGGATGGATGGGGGTGATGCGGGAGGCCCACCGATTAGGGATACCGTCCACGGCCACCATGGTCTACGGCCTGACGGAAGGGGTGGAGGAGCGGGTGAGGCACATCCTGAGGGTCCGGGAGCTCCAGGAGGAGACCGGCGGCTTCACGGCCTTCATCCCCTGGTCCTTCCAGCCCCAGAACACCCGCCTGGCTATGGAGTACGGCGTGGCGGCGCAGGGAGGCGCCGAGTACCTGAGGGTCGTGGCCCTCTCCCGCCTCCTCCTGGGGGAGTCCATCAGGAACGTCCAGGCCTCATGGGTCACCCAGGGGCCCAAGGTCGCCCAGATAGCCCTCTGCTACGGGGCCAACGACTTCGGGGGCACCATGATCGAGGAGAACGTGGTTAGGGCCGCCGGAGCGAGGGTCCAGTACCTCCCGCCTGAGGAGATCGTCAGGCTGATATCGGATCTGGGCCGAGAGGCTGCCCAGAGGGACACCCTTTATAACATCCTGCGGCGCTATTGAAATCCTTGTCTTCGGTATGCAAGGCCCTAATCTAGGATGGGAAAGAAGATAGCGATCTCCGGGAAGGGTGGGGTGGGAAAGACCACCATCACAGGGATACTGGCCAGGCTCATGGCCAGGGGGGGGAAGAAGGTGGTGGTCATCGACGCGGACCCTGACTCCAACCTGGCCTCGGCCATCGGCATCCCCAGGGAGGCTCGTGGGTGTATAAAGCCCCTCTCCCAGATGTACGACCTCATCGAGGAGCGGACCGGGATGCGCCCCGGTACAGCCTCCGGCGGGGCCTACATTCTCAACCCGCGGGTGGACGACCTCCTGGAGAGATACGGCGTCGAAGGGAAGGACGGGGTGAAGCTCCTGGTCCTGGGAACCATCGAGGCCGCCGGGTCCGGCTGCTTCTGCCCCGAGAGCACCCTCCTCAAGAGGCTCATGAGGCACATGATCCTGAGGCGGGAGGAGTACCTCCTCATGGATATGGAGGCTGGGATAGAGCACCTGGGACGTGGAACGGCAGAGAACGTGGACACCCTCCTGGTGGTGGTGGAGCCGGGGATGCGCTCCGTGGAGACGGCGGAGAAGATCAAGGCCCTGGCCACCAAGCTCGGGATAAAGCGGCTGACAGCCGTCCTGAACAAGGTGACGGATGAAGGAGAGGTTGTCTTCATAAGGAAAGAGCTGGAGGCCATTGGGATAGAGCTCCTGGGCTCCCTCCCCTACGACAAGGTGGTAGGCGAGGCCGACATGAAAGGCATTTCGCCTTTGGACCTGGGCGACTCTCCCGTGGCCCAGGAGTTGGGTAGGCTCAAGGCCGCCCTCCTGGGGGAGAAGCAGGATTAACCGCCCCTGCCCAAGGGACGAAGAGGGGCTGGCCGTACTGCTCCCTGCCGAAGTCCGCTATGAACTTCTGTACCTCCGGGGAGGTGAGGTAATCGATGTAGGACTCGGCCAGCCTGTATTTCACGTCTGGATACTTCTCCGGGTTTACGGCCATGACGTGGTAGTAGTTGAAGAGGCGCGGGTCCAGCTCAGTGAGTATGGTGAGGCCTACCTTCCCCCGCATCGCCAGGTGACACCGCTTCGCGAGATCCATCAGCTGGTCCCA
>JBBSVP010000172.1:0-3366 GCA_038046745.1 Candidatus Hydrothermarchaeota archaeon | reverse complement strand
CTCCAGGAGGACGTCCTTCTGGCTGGAGCGGAGGACCACCACATCCTTCATATCTCATACAAAAATCTTTACAAAAAGATAAAGCTTTCGTTTTCAGGCCGTGGGGCCCAATGCCAGGGCCTTGAGGATAAGGTCCGCCATGGCTCCCGCATCCCGGGAGGGGTTGAAGACCGGCAGCCTAGACCCCTCAAACTTCTCAGGTTCCAGGGTGGAGATCATGACGATGCCGCGGACCTTCTGGAGGATCCTCTCCGCCTCCCGGATCTCCCTGGCCGCCAGGACCCTGGGGAAGTCGATGGACGGGTTGCCCTCCACCAGGACGATGTCCAGGCCTTGCGGCTCCAAGAGCCGGAGGGCTACCTGTAGTCTGTCCTCGCCCCTCAGCCTCTTTATGAGGGCCACCTCCCCCGGCGCGGCAGAGACGACCACCTCAGCCCCGGCCTCGGCGTGTCGCCAGGTGTCCTTCTCCGGGGTATCTATGGAGAAGGCCTCCTCGTGGATCTGCTTGATGGTCCCGGTCCGATAGCCGCGGGCGACAAACTCCCTCAAGAGGGCCTCCACCGTGGTCGTCTTCCCGGATTCCCTCCCGGTCCCCACCACGGCCAAGAGCTTGGGCATGAGACCCATAGTGCGCTGGGAGGTATAAAAATCTCCTGTAACCATTTTCATATGACAAAAGGGAAGATTCAACGTAAAATATTTAAAAGCCATTGTAGAAGTAAGTAGGATGCTCAAGCTCATCAGCCTGGGGGAACTCCGGGGAATTATGAGAGAACTCAGGGAGGAGTTCTACTTCAGGCGGGGGTTGGAGAAGGTCCCTATAGGGGAGGCCCTGGGGAGGGAGCTGACGGAGGACGTCAGGGCCATGGAGGCCTCGCCAAGGCGCCACACCGCCTCCTTCGACGGCTACGCCCTCCGGGCCGAGGACTCCAGGAGTTATCCCCTCCGGGTCACGGGGAGGATCTACGCGGGGGAGACGGGCGAGGCGGTCCTGCGGAAGGGGGAGGCCGCGGCCATCGCCACCGGGGCCTACCTACCGGGGGGGACCGACACGGTCCTGAGGCTCGAGGACGCCCGCCTGGAGGGCGAGCTCCTCTACGGCCTGCCCCTGGAGCCCTGGACCAAGGTGGTCATGGCAGGTTCCAACTATAAAGGGGGGGAGGTGGTCCTGCGGAATGGGGAGAGGGTGAGGCCCCAGGAGGTCGGAATCCTGGCGGGACTGGGGCTGGAGGAGGTGACCGTCTATAAGAGGCCCAGGGTGGCGGTCTTCTCCACCGGGGACGAGATATGCCGCGGCGTCCTGAGGGATACCAACGGCCCCATGGCCATGGCCTTCCTGAGGGAGTGGGGTTGCGACCCCGTCTTCCTGGGCTCTGTCCCCGACGACCTGGAGGGGCTGAAGGCTAAGCTCCTGGAGGGGGCAAGGTACGACGCCGTGGTGACCAGCGGTGGCGTCTCCGTGGGGGAGAAGGATTACCTATTGAAGGCCCTTGGAGAAGTAGGGAGGGTCATCCTCCACAAGGTCAAGACGAGGCCTGGCAAGCCCCTGGCCGTGGGCATCGTCGGGGATAAGCCCGTCTTCTCCCTCCCCGGCAAGCCCACGGGCGCTTTCGTGGCGCTGGAGCTCGGCGTGAGGTCCTACTTTCTGGGGGACCTGGGAAGGCCCATAGCCAGAGCGAAGCTGGGGGGGGAGATAAGGCTCTCCACAAAGGATACGGATGCACCCGATACGGTAAACATCCTCTTCGTCCTCAGGCGCGACGGGACAGCGATACCCATGGGCTACGAAGGCTCCCCCATCGTCCTAGTACCCAGGGGAGGCCTCTACAACGTTTCGTCCATAGCCTCGTCCCTCAGGGCGGCGGTGGCCGACGGGTACGTCGTGGCCCAGAGGGACCTGAAGAAAGGGGAAGAGGTGGAGGTCAACCTCCTCCAGGGGTGACAGTATGAGCGAAGAGCTGGTGGAAAGGGCTGTTGCCCTTCACGGGCACCTGGCCCCGGGCATAGCCCTGGGGATCCGGATGTCCCTGGAGGCCATGGAGCGGCTGGGGGCGCGGAAGGGGGAGAAGAAGCTCATCGCGGTCTCGGAGACGGCCAGGTGCCTCGCCGATGCGATGCAGGTGACCACCGGCTGCACCATGGGCCACGGGAACGCCTTCGTGGAGGACTACGGCAAGCTCGCCATAACCCTGGCCAGGGTGGACACCAGGAAGGGGGTCAGGGTGGCCCTCCGGAGGGACGCCCACGGACTCTCGCCCTTGATGAAGAAGTGGATGCTGAGGGAGGGGCGGCTGACCAAGGAGGAGGAAGTCATCTTGGCAGGAGAGCTCCTCCGCCTGGATGGGAGGTACCTGGATGTGGAGGAGATAGAGATCCAGATGCCCCACAAGTACGAGAATACGCGGATACTGGCCTGCGAGAGGTGCGGTGATCTGATACCCGAGGCCTTCGCGGTGAGGGAGGATAAGACCTACTGCAAGAGGTGCGTGGGGCTGGAGTACTACCAGCCCGCGGCTATCTCACCACCACCCCGCCATCCCCAGTGATGGAGACCTCGAACTCCTCCAGGACCTTCCGCCCCTTCACCTTCTCCCCAGCCCCCTTCTGGACCATGTTTGCCAGGGATGGGAAGCTGTGGGGGACCCAGATGCCGGCGGCGTCGGCCCTGGCATAAACCTCCTTCACGGCCTCGTTCAAGTCTGTGTCGGCCTCGACGGTGAACCTCACAGGGGCCTCCATGGACCTGATGAGCTCCAGGGTGTTCCGGGCCCTCTCCACCTTCTCCCGCGCCTTGTGCTCCGTGGCGCTGATATTCGCCCTGCTGGTCCCGAGCATCGATGCAATCTCCGTCTGGCTCAGCCCCTGGGCCCTGAGCCTGAGGACCTCCAGCTGCCGCGCCGTCAGGACGGTCTTCTTCCCCATCAGGCGTGATCCTCCACCCAGACCCCTCCCCCCGTCGTCACCTCCTTCTTCCAGATGGGTACGACGGCCTTGAGGCGGTCTATGCACCACCGGCAGGCCTCGAAGGCCTCGGCCCTGTGCTCCGCCCCCACCACTATCAGGACGATGTTCTCCCCCACCCCTATCTCGCCATAGCGGTGGACCATCAGCACCTCGATGACCTTGAACCTCGCCAGGGCCTCGGTCCTAATCTCCTCCAGCTTCTTCTCGGCCATGCCCGAGTAGTGCTCGAAGTGGAGCCGCTCGACCTCGCGCCCCCTGGAGATGTCCCTGGCGGTACCGAGGAAGGTCACTATCCCCCCTATCCTCCTGGACCGGGCCTTGACCCTCGCCACCTCCGCCTCGATGGAGAAATCCTCTCTCTGGAGCCTGACGAACCCTGCCATGGCCTCAGCTCCACCACTG
>JBBSVP010000171.1:0-3939 GCA_038046745.1 Candidatus Hydrothermarchaeota archaeon | reverse complement strand
GGATCTTCTAATGGGAAAGCGCATAACCGTTCAGAGGAGAGGGAAAGGGACCTCGGTATACAGGGCCCCCTCCCACCGGTATCTGGCGGAGGTGAAGCACCGGAGGTACGACGCGGCGGAGAAGGACGGTGTCGTCAAGGGAAAGATCATGGATCTAGTCCACGCCCCCGGCAGGAGCACTCCTCTGATGAAAGTCACATTTGAGGATGGCAAGACCATGTACATACTGGCATCGGAAGGGGTGATGGTGGGGGGTGAGATCGCCTGCGGGGTAGCCGCCGAGATCATCCCTGGAAACACCCTCCCCCTGGGGAAGATCCCAGAAGGGACACCCGTCCATAACGTGGAGAACGCCCCCGGCGACGGCGGCAAGTTCATAAGGTCCTCCGGCACCTACGGCCTCCTAATAACCCACGATGTCGATAGATCCGTAGTCCAGCTCCCATCGGGCGCTCTGAAAACTCTCGATTCTAGATGCAGAGCTACCGTAGGGATCGTGGCCGCCGGGGGGCGGAGGGACAAACCCATAATGAAGGCCGGGAAGATGTGGCACATGCTCAAGCCCAAGGCCAAGTACTGGCCCATAGTGCGGAAGGTGGTCATGAACGCGGTGGCCCATCCTCACGGGGGTGGCTCTGGGCACCCCGGCAAGCCAACATGCGTCTCCAGGGATACGCCCCCTGGCAGGAAGGTGGGGCTGATAGCGGCCAGGCGGACAGGGAGGAGGTAAACGGGAGATGGTAAAGAAGTTCACTTACCGCGGATATAAACTGGAGGAACTCCAGCAGATGCCCATGGACGAACTGGTGGGGGTCCTCCCAGCCAGGCAGAGGAGGTCCCTCCAGAGGGGGATGACCCCGAGCCAGAAGAAGCTGATGGAGAAGATAAAGAAGGCGAATAAGGGCATAGCGGTGAACCTCAGGACCCACTGCCGGAACATGGTGGTTTTGCCGGAGATGGTGGGGCTGACGCTGGGGGTCCACAACGGGAAAGAGTTCAAGAAGGTCATGATACAACCCGAGATGATAGGCCACTACCTGGGCGAGTTCTCCCTCACCAGGCAGAAAGTCACCCACGGGGCCCCGGGTATGGGCGCTACGAGGTCGAGCCTCTATGTGCCCCTCAAGTAGGTGAGGCATGCCGGAGATTGGATACCCATTCGAGATCGAAGAAGAGGCAAGGGTGGCGAAGGCCACAGGCAGGGAGCTGAGGGTCTCCCCGAAGTTCTCGTTCGAGATCTGCCGGGAGATAAAAGGGAAGAATCTGGAAGCGGCCAAGAGATTTCTTGAGGACGTCATGGCCATGAAGCGTCCCGTCCCGTTGAAGAGGTACAAGAAAGGCGTCGCCCACAGCCGAGGGCTGGAGAAGGCCTGCGCCGGCCGCTACCCGGTGAAGGCCGCGTCCAAGGTCCTGGAGGTCCTCCAGAGCGCCGAGGCCAACGCCGAGTACAAGGGCCTTTCAAAGGAGAAGCTCTACATAAAGGAGATGGCGGTCCTGAAGGGACGGATACTGCGAGGGAGTTTGGCGAGGGCCTTCGGGAGAGCCACGCCACACAATACACCCACCTCCAACATCCAGGTGGTACTGGCGGAGAAGTGAAGAGATGGCAGTAGAGCGAAAGTTCATAGCCGAGAATATAAAGAAGCTCCAGGTCAAGGAGTTCCTTGAGAAAGAGCTCGGCAGGGCGGGGGTCGGAGGGATAGACATCCAGAGGACCCCTCTGGGAACGAGGGTCGTCGTCTATGCCCAGAGGCCCGGCCTTGTCATAGGGAGGAAAGGCGCATCCATAAAGAAGCTCACCACCGACTTGAAGACGAAATACGGCATCGACAACCCCCAGATAGAGGTGAACGAGCTTGAGGTACCGGAACTCAACGCCCAGGTGATGGCAGAGAGCATCGCCTCCTCCTTGGAGAGAGGCATCCACTTCCGGAGGGCCGCTTATTCGGTCTTGCGAAAGATCATGGAGGCGGGAGCGCGGGGGGCGGAGATAGAGATATCAGGAAAACTGACAGGCGAGAGGGCCAAGTGTGTCAAGTTCCTCAGCGGCTACCTGAAGCACTGCGGCGAGCCTGCCATACTTTATGTGCAGCACGGACTGGCGGAGGCGGCGCCGAAGCCGGGGATCATAGGTGTCAAGGTGAAGATCATGCCCCCTGGCATAAGGCTTCCTGACGAGGTGTTATTCCGCGAGGAGAAGGTGGCAGTCGAAGCCCCGGCAGAGGAGGGGATCGAGGCGAAGCCAAAGGTAAAGGAGAAGATTGAGGAATTGGTGGAAGGGATAGAAGACATTGTGGCCACCACCGTGGAAGAGGGTGCCCCTGTCGTCAAGAAGCTCAAGCCCGAGAAGGTGAAGAAACTGGCGAAGAAGAAGGCGAAGGAGGCCGTTGAGGCAGAGAAGAAGGAGGGCGAGGAGGGTGCAGGGGTAGAGAAAGAAGAGGCAAAGGGCGAGGCGGGTGAAGTCGGTGGCAATCCTGCGAAGTGAGGAGATAAGGGACCTCTCGGAAGAGGAGATGGCAGGCAAGCTTACAGAGCTCAGGAAGGAGCTCCTCAAAGAAAGATCCATGATAGCCTCAGGAGGCGCTTCTGAGAACCCCGGGAGGATTAGAGAGATCCGGAGGACGGTGGCTCGGATCCTGACGATAAGAGGAGTGATGAGGAAGGCAGGTGCAAAAAAGTAGATGGATGTCTGCGATGTCTGTGGCCTGCCAATGGAGCTGTGCGTATGCGAGGATATAGCCCGCGAGGTTCAGAAGATCAAGGTGTATACCGCGAAGAGGAAGTTCGGGAAGCTCATGACGGTGGTAGAAGGCATAGACGGTAGGAGTATAGACGCGAAGGAGTTGGTAAAGATGCTCAAGACAGAGTGCGCCTGTGGCGGTACCTTCAAAGAGAGCAAGATCGAACTCCAAGGGGACCACAAGGGGAGGGTTCTGGACATGCTCCTCAAGGCGGGCTTCTCCCAGGACCTGATAGAGGTGAGATGAGCGAGATAAAGCCGAATAACCTCCTCAGGCACGAGCTTCTAGGGCTGGGATGCAAGGTGGTGAAGGCCACGAACCCTTCCCTGGTGGGTCTGGAGGGCACGGCGATGGACGAGACGAAGAATATGATAACCCTGGGTGTGCGAGGCATGGAGAAGAGGATCCCCAAGAGGGAGGCAGTCTTCCAGTTCACCCTCCGTGGAGGTACCAAGGTGGAAGTGGATGGGAAGGGCCTCGTGGGGAGGCCGGAAGACAGGGTGAAGAGGCGATAAGATGGCAAAGGATATAGGGATAGACGTTAAACCTCCTGAGTCGGAGTGCCAGGACATAAACTGCCCCTTCCATGGGAGTCTCAAGGTCAGGGGGCAGGTGATAGAAGGACAGATCTTGAACGACAAGATGGTTGGGACCGTGGTAGTCCAAAGGGACTACTACCGGTACATAAAGAAGTACGAGAGGTACGAGAAACGGAGGAGGAAGTTCTCGGCCCACAACCCCGGGTGCATAAAGGCTAAAGCTGGGGAGAAGGTGCGGATCATGGAATGCAGGCCCATAAGCAAGGCCAAGAGTTTCGTCGTCATAGAGAAGGTGTGAGATGCTAGCTCTGAAGGCAAACATCACAAGGGCCCTGCCCTCGGGGGCAAGGCTGGTGTGTGCAGACAACTCAGGGGCAAAAGAGATAGAGATTATCCAGGTCATAGGCTATAGGGGAGTCAGGAGGCGCATGCCGAAGGCCGGGGTCGGGGACCTCGTTGTAGCCTCGGTGAAGAAGGGCACCCCTGAGATGAGGAAGACGATAATCCATGCCATCATAGTGCGCCAGAGGAAGGAGTACCGGCGCCCAAGCGGTCTGAGGATCAAGTTCGAAGACAACGCCGCCGTGGTGACAAACGAGACAGGAGAACCGAAAGGCTCTGATATAAAAGGCCCTGTGGCCAAGGAGGCCGCCGAGAGG
>JBBSVP010000170.1:0-2666 GCA_038046745.1 Candidatus Hydrothermarchaeota archaeon | reverse complement strand
TGAAGGCCGGCGGGGCGTTGATAAAGCTGCGGGATTCCACTAACATGTACCAAGGCAGGGGCGTGTCCTGGTGGGGGTAGTCGGCCAGCTCGTCCAAGAGGGCGCTGCTGAGGCGCTGGATCAACCCAATGGTGAACGTCAGATCCTCCAGGTCGTAAGGCCACCCAGAGCCGTGGGTGGTGTCGAGGAGGCCTTCTAATATCGTCTGTTCGTAGCGGCTGAGGGGCATCGAGCTCCGCCACTCCTTCAACCAGTCCAGCTCCTCCTTGATGCGGGCGTCGGTTGCAAGGCCATCCTCGCCCCTGGCCTTGAGAACAGCCACCGCGTGCTTTAGCTCATCGTTCTCCTTCTCCAGCCTGAACGCGGAGGCCCGCATGTCATCGATCTCCCCCCGGAGGAGAAAACAACGCTCTTCTGAGAGCTGAGCTCTAGTCTCCGTCCCAACCTCCTCGCTCTTACTGAGAAGAGCCACCGCGTGCTTTAGTTCATCGTTCTCCTTCTTCAGCCTGGTCACGGAGTCCCGCAGACCACGGGCCTCCTCTTGAAGGAGAAAATAATGCTCTAAGAGCTGAGCTTCGGTCTCCATCCCTCCATCCTCCTGGGCTGGGCGTTGACGATCCCCTGGCCCGCCCCTCTTCTTCATCTCTATCCATGTTCTTAAATTTTTTGTTTTAAATTTTTTATCTCGTGGCCGCGGTCCGGTCGCATTCTACCTTGGTCCCGGTATATACTGATAATGACCATTATCAGTACTGCTAATCTGGGACCAAAAATATAAACAAAATAAAAAATAAAAAGAGTCCGGAGGGAAAAAGGGGCGGTTTAAATCATCGATGACCAAAAGGTATTTATTCCAAGTCTCGGAGTCTCCCATGGGGGCCATAGGGTAGCCTGGTCCATCCTTCGAGCTTTGGGACAGCCCGGAAGGGTGCGGAAGAGCTTGAGACCCCGGTTCAAATCCGGGTGGCCCCATTTGTCAGCGCTTCGCAGCCAAGCCCTTCACGGTGGATGGCTCGAATGGCTGCTCGTGCCGAGACTAGCGGTCCCGCTCATTCCGTTCGCGGAGCTACGCTTTGCTGAGCTCTTCCTTTGGGCCCCTGAAGGGGGCCCCCAGGACGGCGTGCTTCGTCAGCCGCGATAAGGCCTGACTTCGGCGTACCTCTTGGCAACGATCGCCTTGAACTCCGAGGGTTTGCTCTTGATCTCCTGTGCCGTTTCCCTGTCCCCCAGGTACTCTATCCAGTCGGCGACCCAGGGAGCCATCTCCTCGGTGAACTCGCCCATATTCTGCCTCAGCTCTTTCAGGTTGCAGATTCTCTTGTCCCCTAAGCAGTAGGGGTTCTTGTCCTTGGGCGCCAGGAGCGCTTTAGCTAAACGCTCCAGCTCTTCCTTGCCCTTCTTCATCAAATTCCCTCCTTTACTCTTGCTTCTTATTGGCAGACCTCTCTAGGTGCTTCCCATGGATCGACGGGATGTACCAGCCGTGCCGTTTTGCGAAGACCAGAGCAGCCTCCCGGTCTTTGGATACCTCGTTCGTAGGCTTCCCCCCCTATGCCCCATATATTTTGTCGGCGGCTCTTATTAATTTTTGGGTTGGTCCCTTCCTAAGGCCTCGCCCCATTGAGGAGCGCCACCATCAAGGAGGAGGCCACCAGGTCGGCGGTGGTCCCGGGGTTGAGGCTGTTATCCGGGTCCCGCAGCCTGGCATCGAAGGCCTCCAGTTCCTCTGGCTTCAGCCCGCCTTCCAGGACCCCCCTGGCCTCCTCGGATACCCGCCTCGCGGCTGCGATGCCCTTCTTCCGGGTGATGAGGGAGTCGGGGTAGCGGGACAGTATCTCCAGGAAGGCCCTCACAGTGGCCTCCCCCATCTCTCCTCTCTCCTTCAGCCCCCGCATGATGGTGTTGTAGCCCAGGGTGAAGGTGATCTCGAACCCGGTGGTCAGCTCCCTGGCTATGGAGTCTCCCTTTGTCATGGCCATGACCGCGTAGAGGTTGAGCCTCTCCTTCTCTATCTTCCTGTCCATGCCCTTGTTCCTCACGTCCAGCCTCGCCACCTTCCCGAGCCAGGAGGGCTCCAGGGACCTTATGGCCCGGTAGAGGCCCAACGTATCCTCATAGGTTGTGGCCTTCATTAGAGCGTCCGCATGCCTCCGCAGGGCCTCGTTCTCGGTCTCCCTGCGGCCAATGCCGAAGCCGCAGGCTGCCGAGAGGGGTACCAGGAGCATGGCTATCCCGAGGTTGGTATTCTTACCCCTGTGCCATCTCCTGGACTCGGCCACGGCCCCCTCTATGAGTCCCCCGATGCCCACGGCGCCCAGTTCCAGGGATCCCCTCCCGGCCCTGTAACCCAGCACCGCCGCCAGCCTGATGGGCCCCTCTATGGCCACGGCGCTGGCCAGGAAGTGCTCGAAGCGCGTATCCCGAAAGTCTCTGTACCTCCCCACATTCCCGGGCTTCTGGGCCGAGACCTCCAGGAGGCAGGCCAGCTGGGCCGAGACCACCACCTCTTGGATCCGCATCACCCGACCCCCAGCATCCTGAGGGTGAACCTGGCCAGGGCCCTCTTCTCCTCCAGCCCCTTCATGATGGTGTCGGTCCTGTAGCAGTTTATGCCCAGGGCCCTGGCCCGCTCCTCAGAGGCCAGGACGATGACCGTGCCGCCGTCG
>JBBSVP010000169.1:0-3576 GCA_038046745.1 Candidatus Hydrothermarchaeota archaeon | reverse complement strand
GATATATCCCGCCCCGTGTGCTTCTTGATGAGGGCCGAGACGTTCTGTATGGCCTCCTTGGCGATGATCCTCAGCTTCCCGGTGGCTATGATCTTCCCCTCCTCTCTCGACTGGGCAGGGGCGACCTCGGCCACTATCGGGAGGATGACGCCGCTGTCCCCTCCGATGACCGCCAGCCCGTTGACCCTCCCTACCGCCTCCCCCTCCACGGTGTAGACGTTGTAATCCTTCTTCTGGCTTATGTAGCGGTCGGCGATCTGCTGTTCCAGGGACCTGGCCAGCGACCTGGCCTTCTGGATGTGATTGGCCTCTACGTAGGGCGCGTCCTCGGACCTAGCCACATCCCCGGCGGCCCTGACGAGCCCCCCGAGGCCCCGGAGCTTGAGGGTGAGCTTCCCGCTCCTCCCCGACCTCTTCCGAGCCTCCTCGATGATCGCCATGACGGCCTCCCTCTTGAAGTGGGGGATCTTCTTGTCCTTCAGGACTTCCTGGGCGACGAACTGGACGAGCTTCTCCCTGTTCTCCGGCGTATCGTCCATGACGTCCTTCATATAGATCTCGTAGCCGTAGCCCCTGATCCTGGACCTGAGGGCGGGGTGCATCCTCCCCATGGCCTCTATGTTCCCGGCAGCCACGAGGACGAAGTCGCAGGGTACGGGCTCCGTCCTGACCATGGCCCCCGAGGAGCGCTCGCTCTGCCCCGTGATGGGGAACTTCTTGTCCTGGAGGGCGGTGAGGAGGGACTGCTGGGACTCGATCCCAAGGGTCGAGAGCTCGTCTATGAAGAGGACCCCTTTATTGGCCCTATGGGTGGCACCGGCCTCTATTAGTTCGTGGGAGGGTGTCTCCAGACCTCCCGACTGGAAGGGGTCGTGTCTGACGTCCCCGAGCAGGGCGCCGGCGTGGGAGCCCGTGGCGTCCACGAAGGGGGCCTTCTTCTTCTCAGCGTTGTTCACCAGGATCTTGGGGACCAGGACATCCTCCTTGACCTTTATGTACTGCCTCCCCATCAGGAGGAAGACCGCGGCTATGATACCGCCGAAGAGGATGTAGGGCTGGGCCAATACGACGGCGTAGTAGAAGACCATGACGATGATGGCGAAGAAGAGGAGCTTGAAGAGGGTGTTGAGGGGGGCCTCGGCCATCTTCTTCTGCTCCTTGAACTTGGCTACGACCTTCTCCGCCTCCCCAGCCTTCATCACCTCTACGTGGGGGTTGTTCTTCTCCGAGGGGTTGGGGTAGACCAATATGTCTTCCATCTCCTCCACAGGCAGGAGCTCGGCCATGGCCTGGCCAAGCATGCTCTTCCCTGTCCCAGGCTCCCCGATGAGGAGGACATGGCGCTTCTGCTTGGCGGCCTTCCTTATGATCTCGACGGCCTCCTCCTGGCCTATCACCTGATCCACGAGTGCCTTCGGTACTTCGACCTTTTCAGTAGCATCGAAGTCCATCAATTCCATCGTATCACCAGCACCTCATATCAGGTCCCACGCCTAACGTGTTAACCCCTTACAAAGCTGCCCTTATATACCTTTACCACAGCTTTTATATATCCTATTTGAGCATGGGCATTCCCATGGAGACAATCTTCGGCGGCTCCTCGTGCCAAACCCTCGCCAAGGAGGTGGCAGACGAACTCAACCTGGAGCTTGGCAGGCTGACGATAAGGCGCTTCCCAGACGGTGAGCGGTACGTCCGGATAGAGAGCGACGTCAAGGGGAAGGGGTGCGCTGTCATCCAGTCCACATGCTATCCCCAGGACTCAAACCTGGTGGAACTACTGGCGATCATCGAGACCTTGAAGGACCTGGGCGCCAAGGAAGTGACGACAGTAGTCCCCTACTACGGCTACGGGAGGCAGGACAAGTCCTTCACCCCTGGGGAGGCGGTGAGCTCCAGGATGATCGCCAAGCACATAGGGCTCCACTCCGACAGCTTCTTCACCGTGAACATCCACGAGGAGAAGATCCTCAAGTTCTTCAAGATCCCGGCGGTGAACCTGGACGCATCCCAGGCCCTGGCGGAGTACTTCAAGACCTACGAGATGGAGGCCCCGGTGGTGATAGCCCCAGACGACGGCTCCTTGAAGCTGGCGGAGAACGTGGCCAAGTCCCTCAACTGCCCATTCGACCACCTGGAGAAGCACCGGTTGGGGCCGGGCCAGGTGGAGATGAAGCCAAAGGCGGTGGATGCCGCCGGGAAGGACATCATCCTGGTGGACGACATCATAGACTCTGGGAATACCATGCTGGAGGCCGTGAAGTTCCTCAGGACCCAGAAGGCCAGCAACCTCCTCATAGGGTGCGTCCACCCGGTCCTGACCGGGAACGTGGTCACGCGCCTCTTCGCCACGGGGGCCGTTGACGTGGTGGCCACGGACACCATCCCGTCCCAGATAGGGTTCATCACCGTCTCCTCCATCATCGCTAATGCGCTGGACAAAGGCGAAGAGTGAGGCTCCTCTTCCACCTCTCTGGCGAGCATCCCACCCTCCCCAGGGCCGAGGTCCTGGCCGTGCTCGAGGCCTCCGGGATCAGCTATTCTGTGCTGGAATCCATGGACCAGGCCCTGATCGTGGAGGCTGATTCCGTCCCGGATATCGGCAGGCTGGCCCTCTCCCACCGGGTCTGCGAGCTCCTCCTCTCCTGCGAGGTGTCCGAGGTCCCATACAGGATGCAGGATCTCAACGTGGGGACCTCCAGCTTCGCGGTGCGGGGCCGGAGGATAAAAGGCCACGCCCGGAGCACCGATGTTCCGCAACTGGAGCGGGCCATCGGTGCTTCCATCAAGGCCAGGGGCGGGAGGGTAGATCTGCGGTCCCCCGAGGTCACGTACTACGGCATTTTAACCGAGAGATTCCTCCTGGGGCGGGTCCTGGCCGAGATGGACCGGGCCCAGTACCAGGGTAGGAGGCCCCACCGCCGCCCCTACTTCCACCCCGGGGCGATGCTCCCCAGGAACTCCCGGTGCCTCGTGAACCTCACGAGGGTAAAGCCTGGCGACCGATTCCTGGACCCCTTCTGCGGGACGGGGGGCTTTTTGATAGAGGCCGGCCTCCTCGGAGCGAAGCTCCACGGATGCGACATAGACCCGGAGGCGGTGGAGGGGTGCCGGAGGAACCTGGAGGCCTACGGTGTCAAGGACTATACAGTAGAGGAGAGGGACGCCCGCTCGCTCGGCTCCCTCTACCCCGGCACCTTCGACGCCGTGGCCACAGACCCCCCCTACGGCGTCTCTGCATCCACGGGGGGCCTGGGGCTGGAGGAGCTCTACGGCTCGGTGATGGGGCCCATAAGGGATGTGCTCAAGCCCGGGGGGTATGCGTGCGTGGTGGCCCCGGACGCGATCCCGCTGGAGGGCCTCGCTGCGGAGGCCGGGTTCAAGGTCGTGGAGGTCCACCTGGATAGGATCCACGGTTCCCTGACGAGGAAGATTGTGGTGGGGAGGAAGTGAGGCAAAAAGGTAAAATTTACCTTTTTTTGAGGGTACCCCCAAAACCACCATATGGATTCTGACTATAACTAGCCCTTTTCCTAAAATGGGGTGATTTATACCTTTTTTTAAAATAACCTTCTC
>JBBSVP010000168.1:0-2788 GCA_038046745.1 Candidatus Hydrothermarchaeota archaeon | reverse complement strand
TCCCGTCAGGCCCGACGTGGTTGTACACGACGTCGAGCAACATGGCGAGCCCACTTCGATGAGCGTAGTCGACGAACCTCCTGAGATCGTCCGGTCGCCCGTAACTTCGGGACGGGGCAAACAGGCTGACGCCGTCGTAGCCCCAGTTCCTCATGCCCATGAAATCTGCCACGGGCATCAGCTGGATGGCAGTCACGCCCAGGTCGGCGAGGTAGTCGAGGACTATGAGGTCGTGCTCCACCACCAGGACCCGCTTCCTGGTGGCCAGCTCCTTGATCATGGCCGCCACCCTCAGCCTCTGCCTCACGTCCAGGTAGCCGGAGGGCTCGTCGAAGATGTAGATGTCAGCCTCCCTGAGGAGGCACGCGGCTATGGCCGTCCGCTGGAGCTCCCCTCCAGAGATCTGGCTCACGTCCCGATCCAGGATGTGGCCCAGCTCCAGGTGCTCCGAGACCTCCCTCATCTCCCCCCTGTCGTCCACCTTCTCCAGGAGCTTCCTCACGGTGCCCCTCATGGCCTTGGGTATGGCATCCACGTGCTGGGGCTTCTGGACGGCCTTCACCTTGCCGCCGTAGAGGGCCTTGAAGTAGTCCTTGAACTGGGTGCCGGCGAACCTCTGCAGGACCAACTCCTTGTCCTTCACCACCAGGTTGCCGAAGTTGGGGATGAGCTCCCCTGAGAGGATCTTGACTATGGTCGTCTTCCCCATCCCGTTCTGCCCTACGAGCCCTGTGACCGCACCCTCCTTGGGATAGGGCAGGTAGAAGAGGCGGAAGCCGTTGACGCCGTAGATGTGGACGAGCCCCTCCCCCAACTTGTCCGGGAGGCCGACGATGGTTATCGCCTCGTAGGGGCACTTCTTGACGCAGATGCCGCACCCCGTGCAGAGCTCCTCCGAGATGACCGGCCTCCCCTTCGCATCGTCGAAGGTGACGGTCTCGTCTCCTATCCTGACCCCTGGACAGTAACTGATGCACTCCCTGGCGCACTTCTTAGGCTGGCAGGAATCCGAATCCAAGACAGCGACACGCATCTTGTCCCTTTACCCAAGGAGCACATCTTTATATAATATTTGAAATGTAGTAGGCGTGATGACGCCTCAGGAGGAGCTCGAGCCCGGGGTGAAGCAGGTCTTCTGCGTCACGATGCCGCCTTCCGGGAATCCGGTCAAGTCGACTGGCACCTCCCTGGACGATGTCATCCCTTCTATAAACGGCTCCCTCATAACATGGATCAACTGCACCGTGGGTGATGTCCAGAAGGACGCCCCGATCGTGAGCTCCAAGCTGGGGTTCGATCCCAACATCATCCCCACCCTCCTCTCTGGTTACCACGCCGCCTACGAGGACTTCGGGATCTGCGTGGGGATTATGCTACCGGCGGTGGCTGTGAACAAGCTGGAACTGGATATATACCCCCTCCTCATCCTCCTCAGGAAGGACCTCATAGTGACGATCCACGGGGAGAAGGTGAAGCGCCTAGTGAAGTTCTCGAGATACGCGGATATAGTCCTGAGAAAGATCCCCCAGAACGTTGCATGGAACGACCGGCTCTCCATCGTCCTCACCCGCATCCTGGACGAGAACAACGAGAAGAACTTCGAGGGTCTCCGCTCAATCGAGGAGCAGGGGGACGAGATAGGGCGCTACCTCCTGGATCCCGCCACCCCCAGGGACGTCTTGGGGCTGGAGATCTACAAGATGAAGCACGCCCTGATAACCTATCTCAACATCCTCTGGTCCACCCTGGACGTGATAAACTCCCTCCGCTACGGCGATGCAGAGGTCATAACCGACGATCCCAAACTCCTGAGGCGCATCGGCCTCCTGGCCGATGATATAACACGCCAGATATCCCTGAGCGAGCAGATGAGCACGGTCCTGGCCTCGGGGCTGGAGGTGCTCCAGTCCATCTACAACAACCAGCTCCAGGTCCTGAACAACCGCATGGCCCTGGTCATAACCTGGCTCACCATCCTGGGCACCGCGGTGCTGGTGCCCAACACCCTGGCCACTGTCCTCTCCAACCCTGCCTATGCCCTCACCACCAAGGACGCGCCCTGGTTCACGGGCCTCATAATATTATCCACCATCGTCTCCACATGGCTGGCTTATGCCTGGGTCAAGAGGAAGGGCTGGATGCCCAGCAAGGTTGAGTGAGGAGACAGAAAAAGTATATAAAATCCATCGCGGAAGTAGGCAGGAGGTGGAGAGATGGCTGAGCGAATGATGTACAACTGCATGGCCTGTCATACGGAGTTCGAGCATACTGATGCTGGGTCCGCCAAGTGCCCCGGGTGCGGGTCCTACGCAGTGACGAGGATCCCCTACACTGGGCGCCACGGGTAACGCGTCCTACCTCGTCAGTATCTTCACCACATCCCCCTGGGAGAGGGGCTTATCGCTGCTGATCTTCCTCTTCGTCCTGGCGTCGATGGCACCGATGAAGGCCTCCCCGATCTCGGTATGGATCCTGAAGGCCAGGTCCCTGGGGGTGGAGCCCCTGTCCAGGAGGAGGGCGTCGGGTAGTATCCTACCATCTTTATCCGAGTACCTGTTCTCATCCTCCACGGGATAGACCACCACCTTCCCCAGGAGGTCGAAGACCGCCGCGTTTATGCACTCCTGGACTCCGGTGGTCCCGAATCGGCCCAGGACGTTCCTCCCTATGATCTCCAGGGCCTTCTGCTGGCGCTCCGAGATCTTTGAGGCGTCCAGGACCTCATAGCCCCTGTCCCCTGGAAGATACCTTATGGCCCCTTCCTCGGCCAGCTTCCGCAGGACGTACT
>JBBSVP010000167.1:0-7057 GCA_038046745.1 Candidatus Hydrothermarchaeota archaeon | reverse complement strand
CCTGGTCATAGGGGGGGCGGCCCTTTCCGTGGTACTGGTGGTGGAGGCCTGGAAGCGTTCCAAGTTTGGTGTCGGTAGCTTATGGATAGGGTAATATATCCTCGTGGCGAAGGAGAGAGAGATGAACTTCAGGACCATCATGGAGGAGTGCAGGGCCCGCTACAAGGGTTTCCACGAGGCCGTAAAGGCCGAGAGGAAGCCGAGGAGCTTTGCCGAGGCCATAGAGGCCAAAAGGGCATTGGGGCTTAACCCGGTCATAGCCGAGATCAAGCCCTTCTCCCCCACCGCCGGCAGGCTGGCCGAGGTGAAGGACCCCGGGTCGTTGGCTGATGCCTTGGTGGCCGGCGGTGCATGCGGCCTCTCGGTCCTGACCGAGGAGAAGTACTTCGGGGGCTCCCTGGCGAACCTGAGGGAGGTGGCCAGGGTCGCCTCGGTCCCTATTCTGAGGAAGGACTTCCTCTTCGCCCAGGAGCAGGTGGGAGAGTCCTACCACTACGGCGCCGACTCCATCCTCCTCATCTCCAGCTTCTTCGATGGGCCTACTCTGGAGAGCTTCCTGGGGGAGGCCCGGCGGCTCCGGATGGAGCCGCTGGTGGAGGTCCACTCCCTGGAGGACATAGAGCGATCGAGGGAGGCAGGGGCTGAGATATACGTCATCAACAACCGGGACAAAGACACTCTGGAGGTAGACCTGGGGAGGACCAAGGCCCTGGCAGAGGAGATAGAAGGCATCAAGATAAGCGCCTCTGGGATCGGGACCCCGGAGGATCTCAGGTACGCCCTCCGCTACTGCGACGCCGCCCTGGTGGGCTCCGCCATAATGGCGGCCCTGGATCCAGGGGCGAAGGTGAGGGAGCTCGTCTATGGAAGCTGAAGAAGTCCGCGGCATGGCCAGGGAGGGGACGCCCTGCATCATCCCTCTGGTGAAGGCCCTGAAGAAGGCGGACCTGGAGCCCACGGACGTCTACGCCCGCCTCCGGGGGAAGGGATACTCATTCCTACTGGAGTCCGCCGAGATAGGGGAGAAGATAGCCAGGTACTCCTTCCTGGGGCGTGGGGACGAAGTATTGAGCCTGAAAGAGGGTGTGGCGCGCCTCAATGGCACCGAGCACAAGGCCGAGAGGCCGATGGAGTTCCTCAGGACCTTCCTGACGAGGTATAAGATCCACAAGACCGAAGGTCTCCCCAAGTTCTTCGGGGGCCTCCTGGGATACTTCTCCTACGACCTCGTCCGTTACTTCGAGACCATAGGCAACAGCACCAAGGACGACCTGGGGCACCAGGACGCGGAGCTCCTCTTCGTCAGGGACCTGATAGTCTTCGACCACTGGAGGGGGGAGATCCTCATCATAGCCAATCTCCGTCTGGAGGATGCGAAGGACGCGGAGGCGGAGCTCCGGCGCGGGAGAGAGCGGATCGAGGAGCTGGAAGCCGTCGTCAGAGGCGCCACGCCAGTGGCGCCTGTCAAGAGGGAGCGGAGGATAGAGGTGAGGAGCAACTTTGCCAGGGCAGAGTTCGAGGAAGCTGTCAGGAAGGCCAAGGAGCACATCTACGCCGGCGATGTATTCCAGGTCGTCCTGGCCCAGCGGTTCGAGTGTCCCCTGGAGGGAGACCCCTTCAACGTATATCTCGTCCTGAAGGAGATCAACCCCTCCCCTTACATGTACTTCCTGGAGTTCGGCGACCTCAGGATCATAGGCTCCAGCCCCGAGATCCTGGTCAAGGTGGATGGGAAGAAAGTCGTCGTGAGGCCCATAGCTGGCACGAGGCCCCGCGGTGTGGATGTGGTGGAGGACGAGGCCTTGGCCAGGGAGATGGTGAACGACCCCAAGGAGAGGGCCGAGCACGTGATGCTGGTGGACCTGGGTAGGAACGACCTGGGCAAGGTCTCCAAGTTCGGCAGCGTCCAGGTGGACGAGTTCATGGGGGTGGAGAAGTATTCCCACGTCCAGCACATCGTGAGCAACGTCATTGGTACCCTGGGGGACGGGAAGGACTCCTTCGACGCCCTGGAGGCCACCTTCCCGGCCGGGACGGTGAGCGGCGCTCCCAAGGTGAGGGCGATGGAGATCATCGAGGAGCTGGAGCCGAGCCGGAGAGGGATATACGCGGGGACCGTGGGCTACTTCTCCTTCGACCTGAACATGGACCTGGCCATAACTATAAGGACCATCGTCCTCCAGGGGAAGAGGGCCTACGTCCAGGTCGGGGCAGGGATAGTGGCAGATTCGGTCCCTGAGAGGGAGTACCAGGAGACGGTGAACAAGGGGAAGGGGATGCTCAGGGCCATAGAGCTGGCGGGGGGCTGAGATGCGGGTCCTCATAATCGACAACATCGACTCCTTCGTCTACAACCTCTACCAGTACGTGGGGGAGCTGGGGGCAGAGGTCATCGTCAGGAGGAACAGCATCACCCCAGCGGAGGCGAGGGCCCTCAGGCCAGAGAGGCTCATCGTGAGCCCGGGTCCTGGGACGCCCGAGGAGGCCGGAAACTCCGTGGCTATCATAAGGGAATTGGGGAAGGAGATACCGACCCTGGGGGTCTGCCTGGGACACCAGGCCATAGGCGTGGCCTTTGGCGGGAGGGTATCCAGGGCTCCCACCCTGCTCCACGGGAAAGTATCCCGAATAGAGCACGACGGGAAGGCGATATACCGAGGGATTGAAAACCCCTTCATCGCCACCCGGTACCACTCCCTGGCCGTGGAAGAGAAGCTACCCAGGGAGCTGATGGTCACGGCCAGGAGCCTCGAGGACGGCATCATCATGGGCCTCCGGCACAGAGAGTATCCCATCGAAGGGGTCCAGTTCCATCCGGAGTCGATTTTGACTCGGGTGGGCAAGAAAATCATGGAGAACTTTCTGGGGCAATGAAGTCCGTCGAGGTCCTGAAGGTGGACGCCTTCACAAACCGCCCCTATCGCGGCAACCCTGCGGGTGTGGTACTGGACGCCGAGGGCCTTGGGGATGGGGAGATGCTCCAGCTGGCCCGGGAGCTGAATACCTCGGAAACGGCTTTCGTGCTCCCCTCCCGGAAGGCCGACCTCATGGCCAGGTTCTTCGCCCCCGGCGGGGAGGTCCCCCTCTGCGGCCATGCCACCGTGGCCGCCTTCCACGCCCTGGCCGAGGAGGGGCTCGTCCCCATCAGGGAGGGCGTGAACCGATTCCGGCAGGAGACCGGGGCCGGGGTCCTGGGTGTAGAGGTGAGAGTCAGGGAGGGGCGCGTGGAGAGGGTCTCCATGGAGCAGAGGCCGCCGCGATTTCTAAGTACGGAGATCGATATAGGCAGGATGGCCCGTCTCCTCGGGACAGAGACTAGGCACTTGGCAGGCCCGCCATGCGCCGTCTCCACCGGCCTGCCGGTCCTCCTGGTGGGCCTCAAGAGTTTGAAGAAACTCTCTTCCCTGAGGCCCGATATGCCGGGGCTCAAGACCCTCTGCGGAGGGGAGGGCCTAGCAGGGGTCCACTGCTTCACCGCTGAGACCCTGAACCCCGAGGCCCGGGTCCATGCCCGGTTCTTCGCCCCTGCCCTGGGCATACCGGAAGACCCTGTCACCGGCACGGCCAACGGCTCTTTGGGCGCCTATCTGGCAGGCGGCAAGGACCTGGAGATAGCCTGCGAGCAGGGCTACAGCGTGGGGAGGCCCGGGCTGGTATTTGTAGAGGTTAAGGCTCGGGGAGGGCGTATGCGGGTCAAGGTAGGCGGCAACGCCGTCACGGTGCTCCGGGGCGATATGCTGGTGGGATGATGCAGGAGTTCATAAAGAAGCTCGTGAAAGGGGAGGACCTCACCCCCGAGGAGGCGGGAAAAGCCATGGAGGCCATCATGGCGGGTGCTGCGACCCCTGCCCAGACCGCCGCCTTCCTCACGGCCCTGAGGCTGAAGGGGGAGACGGTGGAGGAGATAGTTGCATTTGCAAGGGTGATGCGGTCCTTCGCCGATTGCATAGAGCCGAAAGTGGGACCGCTGGTGGACACCTGCGGTACGGGGGGCGACCGGTGCAAGACCTTCAACATAAGCACCATCACCGCCTTCGTCATGGCCGGGGCAGGGGTCTCTGTGGCCAAGCACGGGAACAGGTCCGTCACCTCGAAGTGTGGGAGCGCCGACCTCCTGGAGGCCCTGGGGGTGAGGATCGACCTCCCGCCCAAGGCCGTGGAGAGGGTGATAGAGGAGGTGAGGATAGGCTTCATGTTCGCCCCGACCTTCCACATGGCCATGAAACACGCCGCCGGAGTGAGAAAAGAGATAGGCATAAGGACCGTGTTCAATATCTTGGGCCCCCTCACCAACCCGGCGGGCGCGAAAGCGCAGCTCCTGGGCGTCTATGACACGGGGCTGACCGAGAAGATGGCCCTGGTCCTCAGGTCCCTCGGGTCCGAGAGGGCCCTGGTGGTCCACGGGATGGAAGGGCTGGACGAGATCTCCATCACTGGCGAGACGATGGTCTCAGAGCTGAAGGATGGGGAGGTGAAGAGCTACACCATCGGACCCAGGGAGTTCGGCCTTGTAGAATGTTCCATCGGAGAGCTGGAAGGGGGCGATCCCCGGGAGAATGCTGCCACGGCCCTGGCCATCCTCCAAGGGGAGAAGGGGCCCCGGAGGGACGTGGTGGTCCTCAACGCCGCCGCCGGGATCTACGTAGGCGGGCTGGCCCAGAGCATCAAGGAGGGCATACCGCTGGCCGAGGGGTCCATAGACTCTGGGAGGGCCTACGGAAAGCTCAAGGCCCTCATCGAGAGGACGAAGTCCTCATGAAGGTCAAGATCTGCGGGAATACCACCGTCGAGGACGCCCTCCTGGCCGCCAGGCTTGGGGCCGATGCCATAGGTGTCATAGTGGACATCCCTGTCCAGTCCCCCAGGAATATCGGGCCCGTGAGGGCTAGGGAGATCCTGGCCTCCATACCCCCTGGGGTGGAAGGGGTGGCGGTGGTGATAAGCGAGAGGCTGGAGGAGGTCCAGAGGATCTACGATATCACCAGGCCTGATGTGATGCAGCTCCACGGCCTTGAGAGCGTCGAGCTCGTCGGGGAGGTGAAGGCCACTCTCCCCTGTGCGGTCTGGAAGGCGGTCCACGTCCGGGGGGAGGAGTCCGTGAGGGAGGCAGCGGCCTACTCCAGGGTGGCCGATGCCCTCCTATTGGATACCCCCTCTGCGGGCCTGGGAGGGAGCGGGAAGGCCCACGACTGGGCCATCTCCCGGAGGATAGTGGAGGTTGTCCAGGTGCCCGTATTCCTGGCCGGGGGGCTGACCCCAGGGAACGTCCGGGGAGGCATAGAAGCCGTGAAGCCCCACGGCGTCGACGTGGTGAGCGGCGTCGAGAGGGAGCAGGGAAGGAAAGACCCCAGGAAGCTGGAGCTCTTCGTAAAGCGGGCGAAAGGGCTATAAGCCTCTCTTGAGCATCTCCACTGCCTTCCAGAAGGCGTAGGTCTCCACGTATCGCCTGTCGTGGACTATCTTGGCCTCCGCCAGGAGGCAGGTGAGGCGCACGAGGTCCGAAGGGTCCATCTCCATGCCCAGCCCCTCCTTCAGTTTAGTGGCCGTGGCAGCGGAGTCCTTGATCTTGAACTCGTTGATGTAACGGGCCATCTCCCCCACCCTCTTCAGCTCCTCCAGGGCTATGGGCACATCCACGGCCCTTCCCAGGACCTCCGTCCTCTGGAGGAACTCCACCCCCACCTTCCCGATCCCTTCCTTGGCCTCTATATCCAGGCGCTCTCTTGCCAGGGTGCGCCACTTGTTCTCCACTTGTAAGAGGTCTTCCAGGAGCAGGCTCATACCAGTAACCTCATCCCATCCTCGGCCATGACTATCTCGCCCCCATATCTACTGCCACACTCCCTTTTTATATCCCTCCCGTGGCAGGCAGAGTAGAAGTGGGTCATGGCAAGCCTCTAGGTGATTTGGCACCTTCGCCCCATCCGGGAAGGAGCACTCCAGGATGAGGAGGTCCGCCACGTGGTCGGGATGGGCGTGGGTGAAGAAGAGATGGCCGATCCTCCCGAAGTCTGCGCCTGCCTTTACCAGAGGAATACGACCTCCATCTCAACGCCCCTTCAGGAGGACCTTCTCCCTCGTCCCCTTGGACCTCACCACCCGGAGCCCCAGCCCCTCGATGGCGGCCATGGTATTCCTCGGGAGGTGGCAGGGCCCGAACCTGGATGAATATCTCAGGGCCTTCAAATTGCTCACCAGGGTGATGAGGTCCGCCTTAACGTCCACGTCGGTGAGCTCTTCCAGGAGGAGGAGCGGCATCCGCCGCTCTTCTGCCATGGCCGAGAGGTTCTCCAGCTCACCCCCCCTGGTGAAGACCCCCTGGAAGTCCATCTTGTGGCCCCCACTGAGACCTACGAGATATACGCCGCCCTCACCGCTGGGGCCCAGTACCAGCCCTCCCCTCCTCTTGAGGAAGGAGAAGGCCCTCTTCACGGTCCTGGGCTGGAGCTGCGGGGAGTCGCTCCCTATGACCGCCACCCTTCCTTCTACCTTCTCCAGGGCACTGGCGAACCTGGCGTCGAAGTCCTCCCCCTCCTGGGGGAAGGCCCTGACCCGGATTCCCCTCTCTTCCCCGACCCGTTCTAGCATCTCCTCTATGACGGACCTGCCTTTGGCAGGAGTATACGCCAGGACGGGGGTGGCGCCCGTGTGGGTGGCCATGAGGATGGTGTCCTCCAGAAAGGCCCTGTAGAGGCGCAGCACCGCCTCTTCGTCCAGGCCGGTGCTCTCGGCCAGCCTGGTCTTCACGGTCCCCTTTATGGGTGCTTTAGCAAAGATGAGAAGAGTGTCCACCTGCTTCCTCCCGGTTGCCATAAATATTATCGTGGGGACGTTTAAATATTATTATAGGAGGGGAGAGAAAGATGGTGGCCAAAGTGGTATTGATCCTTGGGCTGATAGGCCTCGGGTTCGTCCTGTACCTCATCGGGGAAAGGATCTGGCGTGAGGAGAAGAGGATGGCGAGGGAGGGCGTGACCCCGGCCCCCGTCATCGAGTAGCAGAGATGTCGGTCATGATGTAGAGGGTCGTCGTGCCAGCTATGGTTATTGTGGGAACC
>JBBSVP010000166.1:0-3538 GCA_038046745.1 Candidatus Hydrothermarchaeota archaeon | reverse complement strand
GTTCCGCCAGCATAGACATCAACGAGTACTCCAGGTCCCTCGCCCCGAACCTCTTTGTCGGCATCCCCATGGCAGAGAGCGAGAGGATCTTCAATGCCACGGCCACCGGCACCACCTTCTTCAACAACTACAACAACTCCATCAACGCTGCCGGCAGCGAGCTGGGCGGGGTCCTCAACCAGCTCCCCCTCACGAGGGTGGACCTGAGCGGTTCCAACACCATAGTGGAGAAGAAAGGGCAGGTGAACGTGGACTCGGCCTTCTTCATGCTGAAGCACTACGTGGTCACCCTCAAGTTATGGGGGGATTAGATGGGGCGCGCCTTCGTCTTCACTGCTACCGCTTTCCTCCTCGTAATCCCGGCCATAATCCTGGCTGCCTCCTTCTCGGCCATGACCCGGGTCGGAGATGCGGGGTCCATCACGGCCATAAAGGCCGACAAGGTCCACTACATCGCCACGGGTGTGGAGATGGACTGGGAGAATACGGCAAAGGACCTCGTCACCCTCCACGGATACGACAATGCCACCATCGAGAACCACTTGCGGAATCAGTGGGTGCCTGATGTAGAGGAGACCACCCTGGACCGCTTCGTGGTAAACCTCACCATCGATAGATTCCAGATTAAGACCTCTAGGGTGAACGCCAGCGGGGTCCTCTACGTCAACTTCACAGGCGCCCCTTACAACGTCACCTCCATCAGTAGTGATGTCTATTTCGTTGGCTCCCTGAATCCCCTCCTCATAAAGCTCGGTGCCGGTGGGCTGGTCGGCTATGATGTGAACCCACCAGGGGCGCCGACAGGGCTCTCTCCCTGCAGCTTCAGCCCAGATCAGGACAGGCCGGTCAACCTGAGCTGGTCCGCTGTGACGGACCCCGAGAGCGGCATCCTCCAGTACCGGCTCCAGATATCGAAGAGCAGCAAGACCGACTCCTTCGGGAACTTCGTGCAGGAGATCGTCTTCGATGGCTTCACCAGCGGCATCTCTTACTCCGTGGGCTCTTCCGACGGCATCGACAAGAACACGAAGTACTACTGGCACGTCAAGGCCCAGGACGCAGCTGGGAACTGGGGGGCGTGGTCCAGCACCTGCAAGTTCGAGACGAGCAACAGTTGATCGGCCCTTCAATAGTACGGTGCCAAGATCCTCATCAGGGCCATTATCCTCTCCTCCACCACCCTCGCCGCCCCCGGGCTCTCCTCCACCTCCCGCTCCCTGGGTGCATCGAGCCCGAAGAGGGGCCCCATGGCAGCCTCCACCGCCAGAGGCAGGGCCTCCAGGCTGTAGCCCCCCTCCAGCGCCATTACCACGGGGACCCGGAAGGCGAGGAGGAGCTCGGAGATGCGGCGGTAGGCCTCGGCGGTCAGGAGGAGGCCTCCCAGGGGGTCTCGATGATGGCCGTCGTAGCCTGCGGAGCAGAGGATCAGCTCAGGCCTGAACTGGGAGGCAGCTGGCAGCACGACCTCCTCAAGGGCCCTGAGGTAGCTCCTGTCCCCGGTCCCTGGCGGTAGTGGGGCGTTTATATTGAAGCCTTCCCCCTCCCCGGCCCCGACCTCCTCCATCCTACCAGTCCCTGGGTAGAGGGGGGCCTGGTGGAGGGAGGCGTAGAGGACCCGAGGGTCCGAGTAGAAGGCCTTCTGGGTCCCGTTCCCGTGGTGGACGTCGTAGTCCAGGATGAAGACCCTTTTGATCCCCATCTCCTCCAGCGCGTACATGGCGCCCACGGCCACATTGTTGAAGAGGCAGAAGCCCATAGCCCTGTCCCCTTCGGCGTGGTGGCCGGGGGGCCTGACGATGGCGAAGGAGTTTCCCCCCTCCTTGATCCCCCTCAGGACGCCCCCAACCGCCAGGAGGGCCACTTCGTAACTCTGGGGCGTCGTATACGTATCTGGGTCGAGCATCTCCCCGGCCGCCGATGCCCTCTGCACGTGTTCCAGGTGGGCCCTGGTATGGACCCTCAGGATCTCCTCCTCCCCAGCGGCAAGGGGCTCCACAACCCGGACCTTATCGAGAAAGCCGTCCTTCTCGAGGAAGGCCATAATGGCCTTCAACCTCTGGGCGTTCTCCGGGTGGGTGGGCAGGTCGTGGACCAGGTACCTATCGGTGTATACTATCACTCCCGCTCCTCCCGAGAAGGAACCGGAGGATGTGGTACATGACCCGGAATGTGTCCCTCACGGGCCTCACCGACGAGGTCTCGGAGCCATAGACGCAGGAGATGGGGACCTCCCCCATCCTGAGGCCCCTCCGCGCCGCCTCCAGGATCATGATGTGCTCTATGGCGTAACCCTCGGCCCTCAGCTCCAACCTACTCAGCCCCTCCAGTCTTATGGCCCTGAAACCAGACTGGGGATCGGTGACCCTCAGTCCCGCCAGGCGGCTGACCACGAAAGAGGCGGCGCGGTTGGAGAACCTGCTGGTAGGCGGCATATTCCTGAACTCGCAGAAGAACCGGGAACCTATGCAGAGGTCCAGACCCTTCTCGATCCCTTCCACCAGGCGCGGGATCTCCTCGGGGAGGTGCTGGAGGTCCCCATCGAGCATCACGACCAGGTCGTAGCCCTGGCACCTCTTGAACCCTTCCTTCAGGGCCCTCGCCTTGCCCATGTTCTGGGGCAGGACTATGACCTCGGCGCTGGTCTTCATGCCCTTCTCTGCGGTCCTGTCGGTGGAGCCGTCATCTACCACGATCACCTTGTCTACAAATCTCTCGGTCCTACTTATTACCTCCTCAACGGTCCCCTCTTCGTTATAGACAGGTATCACCGCCACCCGCTTCATGCAAAGGGATAGAGCGGGAAAATATATAAACATTGAGCCTCAGCCGAGGCCGGAGAGGAAAGCGCTGCCACCTATCCTCATGGCCCACTCCACGGCCTCCTCATAATCCTCGAACCTCTTCTCGTCCGCCTTGAAGGCTTCCGTGTGGAGGCGCCTCCTCCCGTTCACCCGCACGGTCCCATGGATCATGTGGAGCATCTCATGGTAGAGGATATACTCCAAGAGGGCCGATGGGAGCCTATCGTCATCCAGGACCCTGCTGACGGTTATGATATCCAGGGTCTCGTCCCAATGGCCCAGGACCCTCCGGGCATCCCTCCTGGACCAGGCTAGCCCCGGTATTGTCAGGGCCGAGGCGAAGTATCTGGAGTTGAGGTGCTGGAAGATGTCCCTCAAGTCGTAACACCTGCCACGGCCTCTGGGCCGCTCCCTCCCCCCCCTGGCTCTCTCGCGCCTCAGCTCTCTCCTCCGCCTCTCCATCTCTCCCGTGGCGATATACCTCCTGTAGATCGTCCAGGCCTCTTCGGGTCTCCTCTCTCTGCCCACGACCTTGGCCAGGAGGATCTCCGCCAGAGCCTCCAGGACCCCTCTGGGAGCATCCATGAAGGCATCGCTCAACCTAATAGAGATGCGGCGTCCCTTCCTTCTCACGGTATGCTTGAGGTCTGCGTAAGGGTAGAACTCCACCTCCGCCACGTAGCCCCACCGCCTGGCGGCGGCGCCGAAGATCTCCTCTAAGTCTCCCACTGTAAGCC
>JBBSVP010000165.1:0-3709 GCA_038046745.1 Candidatus Hydrothermarchaeota archaeon | reverse complement strand
ATATAAGGCAGGAGGTCTTCGAGGCCGTCCTCAACATAGCCCTGGAGATAGGGAGGGAGGGTAGGGAGGGGAGGCTGATAGGTACTTCGTTCCTCCTGGGGGATGGCGAGAGGGTCCTGGAGAACTCGCGGCAGCTCATCATAAACCCCTTTAAGGGGCATAGGCCCGAGGAGCGGGCGGTGACAAACCCTCAGATGAAGGAGACTATCAAGGCCCTGGCCCAGCTGGACGGGGCCATGGTGATAGATAGCGAGGGCATCTGCCAGGCAGCAGGGCGGTACCTGAACGTGGATACCGGCAAGGTGGACATACCCAGGGGGCTGGGCGCCAGGCACGCTGCTGTTGCCTCCATGACGGCGGCAACAGACGCCATCGGGGTGACGGTCTCCCAAAGCGGGGGGATTGTAAGAATCTTTAAGAAAGGTAAAGTTATCATGACCATAGAACCCCAGAAGAAGTTCTCGGTAAGGACAGAGGCCCTCAGAGGGTCCATGGGCAGTACATAGCTCTAACGGAGGATCGAGATGGCCAAGAGAAGGATCGTAGTGGAGAGCGTCCGGAGGACGCCGGTGGAGGATCAGAAGATCGAGCTGGTGGAGAGGAAAGGAATAGGGCATCCGGACAGCATAGCCGACGGCATAGCTGACAGCGTGAGCAAGGCCCTCTGCAAGGAGTACCTGGACAACTTTGGCGTCGTCCTCCATCACAACACCGACCAGGTGGAGGTGGTGGGAGGGCGGACCATACCGGCCTTCGGAGGTGGGAAGGTCCTGAACCCCATCTACGTCCTCCTCTCCGGGAGGGCCACCACCACCATCGGTGATCAGATGATACCGGTCAACAAGGTGGCGATACGGGCCGCCAAAGAGTTTGTGCAGAAGACCGTCCGGAACCTGGACGTGGAGAATGACACCGTCTTCGACTCCAGGATAGGACAGGGCTCAGTGGACCTGATGGACGTCTTCAAGAGGAAGGGGAAGATACCCTACGCCAACGACACCTCCTTCGGGGTCTGCTTCGCCCCCTTCTCCGAGACCGAGCAAATGGTACTGGAGACCGAGCGGGTGATGAATTCTGACAGATTCAAGAAGAAGTTCCCGGAGAGTGGGGAGGACATAAAGGTGATGGGTCTCCGGGAGAAGGATAAGATAACCTTGACCATCTGCAATGCCATGGTCTCCAAGTACATACCCGACCTGGACCACTACATCGATGCAGAGGAGAGGATGAAGGCAGAGATCGAGAAGCTCGCCTCCAGGATTACGGAGAGGGAGGCGGAGGTGGCGATAAACACTGGAGACGATCTGAAGTCCGGCTGCGTCTTCTTGACAGTCACCGGCACCTCTGCTGAGATGGGGGACGACGGCTCCGTGGGGCGGGGGAACAGGGTGAACGGCCTCATAACTCCCAATCGCTATATGTCCATGGAAGCGGCAGCAGGGAAGAACCCAATCAACCACGTGGGGAAGATCTACAACCTGTTGAGCTTCGAGATCGCCAAGTCCATAGCCAAGGAGGTCCCTGGAGCCAAGGAGGTCTACGTCCGGCTCTTGAGTCAGATAGGCTCGCCCATCGACAGGCCCAGGACCGCCAGCGTCCAGCTGGTCATGAACGACGAGGCAAGGTTCAACAAGCTGAAGGGCAGGTGCGAGGAGATCGTGGACGGGCACCTCTCGGAGGTGACCAAGATCACGGAGCGGTTCCTGAAGGGCGAGCTGACGACCTTCTAACTACCTCCTGGTTACGACGGTTATCACGTCCCCATCCGCCAAGAGGTGTTCAAGGCCTACACGCTGCCCTCCGAACCTCACTGAAGTACCCCAGACCTGGGAGTACCGGAAGCGCCTCCTGAAGTCCCTGTGGAGGCGGTCGCACACGTCTCCTATCCGCGCCCCCCTCAGGATGATCAAGGGCTCCTTCATATCGGCCTCACCGCCCTGCGGCTTCATATACACCTTGATGAAGTCCAGCTTCTGGTAGATGAGCTCCTTCAGCTTCTCCATGTTGAGCCCTTTGTCGGCGGAGATGGGCAGGTAACTGCGCTTCAGGATCCCATGCAGGTCCCGGATATAATCCTTATCCACCAGGTCCACTTTGTTCAGTACCAGGGTGGAGGGGATGTACTTCCTGTTCCCTGCCACGACGTCCAGGAATTCTTCCATTTCCAGGTCCTCCCTCACCACCACATCGGCGTTGTGGATCCGGTACTCCTCCAGGATGCCCTTGATGGTCTCCTCGTCGATCTTGGTAAGCTTAATTGTGGAGCTGACCCTTATCCCACCACGCTCCCGCATCTTTATCCTCACGTCCGGGGGCCGCGCGTCCAGCCTGATATCCACCTCCCGGAGCTCGTTCAGGAGGACCCCCAGATGCTGGGGAGTGAAGACATCCAGGAGAAGGAGGACCAGGTCCGCCGACTTTATGACGGCCAGGACCTCTCTCCCTCGCCCCTTCCCGGAGGCGGCCCCGTGGATCAGCCCAGGGAGGTCCAAGATCTGGATCCGGGCGCCCTCGTACTCCATCAGCCCGGGGACCACCCTGATGGTGGTGAAGTCGTAGGTAGCCACCTGGGAGTTGGCGTTGGTGAGCCTGTTCAGGAGGGTGGACTTGCCTACGGAAGGGAAGCCTACCAGGACCACCGTCGCGTCGCCGGCCTTCTTGACGCCGTAGCCAACCCCGGGCCCACGCCCGCCCCCGCGGGCCTCGACATCCTCCTTCAGGCGGGCGATCTTGGCCCTGAGTTTGCCTATGTGGTGCTGGGTGGCCTTGTTGTACTGGGTCCGCTTTATCTCTTCCTCTATGGTCTGGATCTTCGCTTCGATGCTCATTAGCTATCCCTTTTAGATACCTGGTTAACGCTATTAAGATATATGCACAACTGGAGCTCACCGTGAGTAGTTTTATATCATTCGTTAGGCTAGCTATTTAGAGCGGAGAACACATGCCTATAATGAGGGTGGAGATGTACGAAGGGAGGACGGAGGACCAGAAGGCTGAGATGGTCAGGAGGGTGACGGAGGTCCTGGCGGAGGTCCTGAGGGTGAGGCCCGAAGAGGTCCACGTGGTGATTTACGAGGTCCCAAGGCAGAACTGGGGGATCGGCGGAAGGCTGGAGTCCAGGCGAGACTGATATGGAGATGCAGCTTGGCGTCGAGGGAGTGATGCCCTGGAGGTGCGACCTCTGTGCCGAACGCCTCAGGGACTTCCTGGCAGGGAGCGCCGGGGTGGAGCGGGTAGGGCTGGAGGAGGGTGTCCTGTCCATAGCCTATCGCCCCGGGATCGCCTCGCAGGAGATCCTGGAGGCCACGGCAAAGGCCTTCGCAGCCGAGCTGGGCACCAAGTACAGGCACGATACCATCACCCTCTCCGGGATGGACTGTGCCGACTGCGCGGCCACCGTCCAGAAGGCCGTGGCCCGGATGGAGGGAGTCTCGTGGGCGGCGCTGAATTTCACCACCTCGAAGCTTGAGATAGAGTACTCCCCCGAGAAGGTGAGCCTGGAGGAGGTCTCGGCGGAGGTGGAGGGGCTCGGGTACAAGGTCCAGGAGGCGGGGGGCCTCGTCACCTCCCATTTCATCGTCTCAGGGATGGACTGCTCCCACGACGAGGAGGGGATCGAGAGGAAGGTCGCATCCATCCCCAAGGTGACCAAGGTCCGGGTGAGCTTCGTGACCTCCAGGATGACGGTCTCCCACGAGCCCGGGGTCCA
>JBBSVP010000164.1:0-3167 GCA_038046745.1 Candidatus Hydrothermarchaeota archaeon | reverse complement strand
CTTCACCGGCTTATGGAACTCAGGTGGTTGTAGGATGTTCCCGCCTTCCCCCTGGATGGGCTCCGTACCCACCGCGGCCACCTCCTCGGGGTTGCACTCCCTCCTGAAGAGGACCTCCTCCATGAAGGCTACGCACTCCATATCGCAGGGATACTCCTGCCCGAAGGGGCAGCGGTAGCAGTCGGCGTAGGGCGTATGGTACACCTCAGGCAGGAAGGGGCCCAGATGGGTCTTGTGGACGAGCTTGGAGGATGTCAGGGAGAGGGAGCCGTAGGTCCGTCCATGGAAGGCGCCGTAGAAGGCCACCAGCTTCCCCCTCTTGGTGCGGAACCGGGCCAGCTTGATGGCAGCCTCCACGGCCTCGGTCCCGGAGTTGGAGAAGAAGACCTTCCCGTAGCCGGTGATGTGGCAGAGCCTCTCCGCCAGGGCCACCGGTACCTCGGCATAAAAATCGGCGAAGGCCGCGTGGGAGGCCTTCTCCAGCTGGCTTTTCACTGCCTCCTTCACCCGGGGGTGGCTGTGCCCAACCGCAGCCACCGCTATCCCCGAGGCCAGGTCCAGGTACTTCTTGCCGTCCCTATCCCAGATGTAGGAACCTTCGGCCCTCTCCACCACCAGCGAATAGGGGGCCCTGGTGAGGTTTGGGATCACCTTCCTGTCCCTCTCGATGACCTTGGAGGCCTCGGACATGGGACTTTATATGAGGCCTCTGATTATTTAAGGGTAGAGGGAGTGCCTGCCCCTAGCAGGCTAAAAATATATGAAGAGGGGAAGGAGGAAGGTATTAGTGGGGTGAGGCATGCCTGAGGAGGATCTCCTGGAGTTCTACGGCACCGAGTGCGTCCACTGCAAGGTCGTGGAACCTCTCATAGAGAAGCTCAGGGCAGAGGAGCGGATAGAGATACAGAGGCTGGAGGTCTGGCACAACGAGAAGAATGCAGCCCTCATGCGCCAGCTGGACAAAGGTTACTGCGGCGGGGTCCCATTCTTCTACAACAAGAGGACCGGGAAGTGGCTCTGCGGTAGCGTCGATTACGAGACCTTGCGGCGGTGGGCCCAGGGTAAGTAGAGCGATGGTGTAGGGAGGCATAGCCATAAGATTCACGGGCTTCCGTCTGGAGAAGAAGGGCCCCATCGCCCTCATGACTTTCAACCAGCCGAAGGTCAACCTCCTCTCCACCCCCGTGCTGAAGGATCTCTCGAAGGCCCTTCAGGGCCTTGCCAGGGACGACTCCAGGGTCCTCCTGATCACCGGGGAGGGAAAGACCTTCGTTGCTGGGGCTGATATAGGGGAGATGGCCGATTTCACCAGGAGGGAAGCCAGGAGGTTCTCCCTCCTCTTCCAGAAGGTTTTGGCAGACGTGGAGCGGTTGCCCAAGCCCGTGGCGGCGGCGGTGAATGGCTACGCCCTGGGCGGGGGGTGTGAGCTGGTCCTGGCCTGCGACCTGGCCATCGCCTCTGAGGAGGCCGTCTTCGGCCAGCCGGAGGTCCTCCTGGGGATCATCCCAGGGGCCGGCGGCACCCAGAGGCTCCCCCAGCGCGTAGGAAGGCTCAGGGCGAAAGAGCTGATTCTCACAGGCAGGAAGATAACGGCTTCCGAGGCCCTCTCCATGGGGCTGGTCAACAAGGTGGTACCCAGGAGGCAGCTCATGGATGAGGCTTTGGGTCTGGCAGAGACCCTGGCCTCCAACCCCCCTAAGGCTCTCAAGGCAGCAAAGGCCCTCATAAATTCGAGCTCCTACGAGAAGGAGGCGGAGTTCTTCTCCAAGCTCTTCGGGACCGAGGAGCAGAGGACCCTCATGAAACGATTTTTGGAGAGGTGATAGGATGGAGGAAGCGGTCATCGTATCAGCCGCCAGGACCCCTGTGGGGAAGCTCATGGGGGTCCTCTCCGCCGTCCCGGCCACGGAACTGGGAGCCGTGGCGGTGAGGGCGGCCGTGGAGAGGGCGGGCGTTGAGCCCAAGGACCTGGACGAGGTGATCATGGGGAACAGCCTCTCCGCGGGCCTCGGCCAGAACCCCGCCAGGCAGGCAGCCATCTACGCAGGGGTTCCCAGCAGCGTGGCGGCCGTGACCGTGAACAAGGTCTGCGCCTCTGCCTTGAAGGCAGTGGCGCTGGCCGCCCAGGCCATAAAGGCAGGGGACGCCCACCTCATAGTGGCGGGGGGGCTGGAGTCCATGTCCAGGGCCCCCTACTTATCCCCGGACCTCCGCTTCGGGAAGAGGCACGGCGACGCCATGCTCATAGACTCCATGATCCACGACGGCCTCTGGGACTGCTACAAAAGGGCCACCATGGGGGCCCTCTGCGAGATGACGGCCGAGCGCTACAAGATATCGAGGGAAGAGCAGGACGCCTTCGCCCTGAGGTCCCACCAGAGGGCCGTGGCAGCCATGGACGCGGGAAAATTCCGGGAGGAGATAGTCCCCGTCAAGGCGAAGACCAAGGATGGGGAGGGGCTGGTCGATACCGATGAGCCGCCCAGGAGGGACACCACCATGGAGAAGCTCGCCAGGCTCAAGCCGGCCTTCAAGCCCGACGGCACCATCACCGCCGGCAACGCCCCGGGGCTGAACGATGCCGCCGCCGCCCTCCTGGTGGCCTCCAGGTCCAGGGCCGAGGAGCTGGGGCTCAGGCCCATGGCCAGGATCGAAGGGTACGCATCCGGTCATGTGGCCCCCGAGTGGTTCCCCATCGCCCCCACGGTATCCATCAGGTCCCTCCTGGCTAAGACGGGCCTCAGGATCGAGGACTTCGACCTCATCGAGGAGAACGAAGCTTTTGCATCCCAGACCATAGCCGTGATGAAGGACCTGGGGATGGACCCCGAGAGGGTGAACGTCCATGGGGGGGCGATAGCCCTGGGCCACCCCATAGGGGCCAGCGGCGCCAGGATCCTCGTCACTCTTCTTCATGCCCTTAAGGACAGGAGGGAGGAGCTGGGCCTCGCCAGCCTCTGCCTGGGGGGCGGGGGCTCCGTCTCCATGGCGGTCAGGATGCTATGATACTCCCCTATCGAGGGAAGACCCCTAAGGTCCACCCCACGGCCTTCGTGGAGGAGAGCGCCAGGGTGATAGGGGACGTGGAGTTGGGGGAGAAGAGCAGCGTCTGGTTCAATGCCGTCCTGAGGGGGGACATGGGGCCCATAAGGGTGGGGGAGGAGAGC
>JBBSVP010000163.1:0-3688 GCA_038046745.1 Candidatus Hydrothermarchaeota archaeon | reverse complement strand
TAAATAATCCTCACCATGGAAGAGCTCGTCTGCCGCCGTCCCCTCGCCCCCGTAGTATACCACAAGCTCGATCCCTTCCGAGGAGAGGAGCTCTTCCTTCCTCCAGCCGTACCTGGCCCCTTCCCAGGTGGAGACCGCCCTTTTGGCGTAGCGGTTTATCCTGGGGTCGTCGGAGAGGATCACCCTCCCCCCCACAAGGCTCCTGACAGCCTCCCAAGCCCCCACATCGGCCTTGGAGAGATGGATATCTCCGGCCCTGACCAGGGGCTTCAGGAGGCCTGGATTTTCCAGGCCCTGCAGGTATACCCAGGAGTTATTCGGGACTACGGCGTAGCTGATATTCTCCTCCATGAGGAAGAGAGGGAGGGACCAGTTGTACTCCGCGCCCTTGTAAGGGCTGACGTAGGGGGCCTCGAACCTCCGCGTCACATACTCCACGTCCGTGGCTATCCTCCCCCCTGTGTAGTTCGCCTCCAGGAAGTCCACGATGGCGCTCCCAGGCTCCACCGGCCCCCGGTAGGCGTAGTTAGATACGATGGCCCCCAGGAAGAGGGCCCAGATGAGGAGGAGGAATGCGACCGTCGCCTTGTCCTTCAGCATAGCACATACCTCAGATCGAGTGCCTTATTGTAAGCCCTGCCACATAGAAGTACCCCAGGATGTAGAGGAGGAGAAAGGGGAGCATGAAATAGTTACCGTACCTCAGGGCCACGAAGAAGGTGGCGAGGGCGTAGAGCCCCAAAAAGAGTTCCAGGATGGTTATCTTGGGGAGCCCCAGCCTGTACCTCTTATCCCGCCATCCGTCGCCCCTACCTACGATCCCGAACTTGGGGGTCCTCCGGAAGGTGCTCTTCACATTCAAGATGCCCTCCAGGACAGCCCTGGAGTTGTTCAGGCTTATCCCGACCCCGAAGATGGTGAGCATGGGGAGGTAGAGGGCCTTCGATCGCCATCCCGGATATAGCTCCCTCTGGGAGGTGAGGTAGAGGATGGGGGGGCCGATGGCGGCGATGGAGAAGGCCTTGAGGTAGAGGAGGTAATCCCGGTGGTAGACGATGAGGGGGAGGCTCAGGAGGAGGAGGACGACCATCAGGGGATGGACCGAGTAGTACGTAAGATGGACGACGGCCTCGAACTTCTTGAAGAGGGGCAGATCGGCCCTCAGGACCCTGGGGACGAGCTTCCTCCCGCACTGGATCGAGCCCTTGGCCCACCGGAACTGCTGGGACTTGAAGGCGTTGATCTGGGCCGGGACCTCGCCAGGGCAGACCACCTGGGGGAGGAAGACGAGCCTCCAGCCCTTCAGCTGGGCCCTGTAGCTCAGGTCCAGGTCCTCGGTCAGGGTATCGGCCTGCCAGCCTCCGGCCTCCTCGATGCACCTCCGCCTCCACACCCCTGCGGTCCCGTTGAAGTTCAGGAAGAGGCCCATATCGGACCGCGTCTGCTGCTCTATCTGGAAGTGGCCGTCGATGCCTATGGACTGGGCCTTGGTCAGGAGGGAGTAGTCCTCGTTTATATGGCCCCATCGGGCCTGGACCATCCCAACCTTCGGGTCCGAGAAGGAGGGGATGGTGGCCCTAAGGAACTCTCTGGCGGGGAGAAAATCGGCGTCGAAGACCGCTATATACCTCCCTCGAGCGTACCTGAGGCCGTTGGCCAGAGCCCCGGCCTTGTAACCCTCACGGTCGTGCCTGTGGATGTGGGTTATGTCGTAGCCCATGGACCGGTACCGCGAGACGGACCGCAAGGCCATGGCGGAGGTCTCGTCAGTAGAGTCATCCAGGACCTGGATCTCCAGCCTCTCCCTGGGATAGTCAAGCGCGACTATCGCGCCTATCAGCCGCTCGACGACGTACATCTCGTTGTACACCGGCAGCTGTACGGTGACCAGAGGGTAAGCTTCATCCCGAGGGCGGACCTCCGGAGGCTTACCCTTCCGATGGAGGTAGAGGAGGACGAAGCAGTTCATCCCGTAGATGAAGAGGAGGGTGAGGGTCAGGACGTAGAAGGCTGCTACTAGGTCAATGGCATCCATCGTACCTCACCATCTGCACCTGTCCCCTTCTTCAACTCCAAGGAGGGGAGGGCGTAGAAGGGCAGGTACTCAGCGGTCCTACTCCACCCCTCCTGCTGCCAGAAGGCATGAACCGGGAGATGGACGTAGTAGGATAAAAAGATTGTGCCAGCGCCATATTTAAATAGTCCCGGTGCCTATTATCCAGCGGTATATATGGAGCTTACCCACGCCTCCCGGGAGGGGGTCAGGATGGTCGAGGTATCCGGGAAGGAGGAGATTAAGAGGGTTGCCAGGGCCACCGGTAAGATAAGACTCCGGAGGGGGACCATAGAGCTGATAAAAGGGGGCAAGGTGGAGAAGGGGAACGTCCTGACCACGGCCCAGCTGGCGGCGATAATGGCCGTCAAGCGGACCCCAGATATCATACCCCTCTGCCACCCCCTCGCCATCACCGGAGTGGAGGTGCGCTTCCAGGTCGGCGGGGAAGAGATAACGGCGGAGGTGGAGGTGAGGTCCGTAGGCCGCACAGGCGTGGAGATGGAAGCCCTGACGGGCGTTTCCGCCGCCCTCCTCACCATCTGGGACATGGTCAAGGTCGTGGAGAAGGACGAGGGCGGGCAGTATCCCACCACCGAGATAACTGGCATAAAGGTCCTGGAGAAGAGGAAGGGGCCATGAAGGGGAGCAAGACCACGGAGGAGCACCGGAGGAAGGCCCCTGCCAAGATCAGGGCAGCCGTCATCACCGTATCGGACTCCAAGTTCGACTACCTCTGGTCCAAGAGGAGGAGCCTGGAGGAGGCCGAGGATACCTCAGGCAGGTCCATCATCGACGGGCTGAAGGGGGCCGGGCACGAGGTCCTATTCTACACCATAATCCCTGACCACGAGGGGCTCATCGTGGAGATGATCGACCATATCATCGGCGTCTACGATCCAGATGTCATAATAACCACGGGGGGGACCGGGATCACGAGGAAGGACGTGACGGTGGAGGCGGTGACCGCCATCTTCGAGAAGTCCATCGAGGGCTTCGGGGAGCTGTTCAGGGCCCGGTCCATGGAGGAGGTGGGAGGCGCTGCCCTCCTCTCCAGGGCGGTGGCCGGGGTCTGCCAGGGAGTGCTAATCTTCTCCCTCCCGGGCTCCCCCAACGCCGTCAGGGTGGGTTTGGAGATAATCCTTAAAGAGGTTAGGCATCTGGTAAAGCATGCCAAGGAGTAGCAAGATGGTGCGTGGAGTACTTCCAGGCCTGGACTGCGGGTCCTGCAGCTACGGCACCTGCGATGCCATGGCCGCCGGGATCGAGAGGGGGGAAGCCAAGGCCGAGGACTGCGTGGTGGTCAAGGCAGGTAAGGATGTCGTACTGAAGGTCAACGGGAAGGAGGTCCCCATGGGCTCCTTCGTCCAGGAGGTCGTCAAAGGCACCATCCTGGGGATGCTCTCCACCCTGAAAGGGGCAGAGGTGAAGGAGGGGGTCCTGGTAGAGCTCAGGATAAGGGTGGGGAAATGATCACCGACAGGTTCGGGCGCCCCCTGACGAGCATGCGCATCTCCATAACCCGGAGGTGCAACCTGGGCTGCATTTACTGCCACCGAGAAGGGATAAAGAAAGGGGAGGGGGAGATGACCTCCCAGGAGATCGAGCGGGTGGTCCGGCTCTGCGCCCGCTTCG
>JBBSVP010000162.1:0-5108 GCA_038046745.1 Candidatus Hydrothermarchaeota archaeon | reverse complement strand
AGGAGGGGGGTCTGCGTGGGCGGAGGGCTGGAGGCCCCCAGGAGATTCGCAGCGGCGGCCAAGGAGAGGGGGCTGGTGACGGACCTGGGCTATACCTTCCTCACCCCCTGCCCAAGGTACGAGCGCTTTCTGGGGCCCGGGGTGGGGTGGAGCTGAAGAGGCTCGAGGTCCTGGAGATGGGCGAGGAGAGGGTCCTGGAGATGGCTGGGATATTGAAAGAATGTATGGATTAGGTCTGGGGAAAAGACTTATATATGGGGAAACTCAACTATACCTTAAAAACTAGTTTTACTCGTTTTAAAGCGGAGGATCAAGGATGGAGGCCATAGAGAAGGCGAAGGAATACATGAAGGGGACGACCACCGTAGGTCTCGTCTGCAAGGACGGAGTTGTCCTCCTCTCCGACAAGAGGGCTACCATGGGGACCCTGGTGGCCCATAAGATCGTCCAGAAGAGCTTCGCCATAGATAAGCACATTGGCGCCACCGTGGCAGGGGCCGTGGCCGACGCCCAGACCCTCATACGGCTCCTCCAGGCCGAGGCAAAGCTGTACAGGATGAGGCGGGGAGAGGAGATGAGCGTGGAGGCGGCCGCTACCCTGGCAGGGAACGTCCTCTTCTCCTCCAGGTTCTACCCCATGATCGTCCAGCTCATCCTGGGCGGCGTGGACAAGAACGGGCCCAGGCTCTACTCTATAGACCCGTTGGGGAGCGCCATTGAGGACAAGATTGTCTCCACCGGTTCAGGGTCCCCTGTGGCCTACGGCGTCCTGGAGGACAGCTACAAAGAGGATATGCCCATAGAGAAGGGCGTGAAGGTCGGGGTCAGGGCCATCAGATCCGCCCTGGAGAGGGACGCCATGACAGGCAACGGTATTGATATCATCAAGATAACCCAGGAGGGCATGAAGAAGCTCTCTCCTGAGGAAGTTGAGAAGATATTGAAGTCCCTCTAGGGCTTTTCTAGCCAGAAAGGTGGTAAACCAATTATTAAGATAAAATAGGCCTTTCTGGGTGTAGTATGACTGTAGAAGAGAACCTGAATGAGATAAAGAAGGCGATAAAAGACCACATCCCCCCCACCGCCCTCATCACGAAGGTGGATTTCGAGGGGCCCGAGGTGGTCCTCTACTCCAAGAACCCCTCCGCCCTTGCCAATGGGGAGGTGGTGAAGGAGCTCGCCAGGGTCATAAGGAAGAGGATAGTCATCCGCGCCGACTCTTCGGTCCTCATGGAACCTGGGAGTGCTATCGAGAAGATAAAGCAGATCGTCCCCCAGGAGGCAGGGATCATCGATATAAAGTTCGATCCCAACTTCGGGGAGGCCATCATAGAGTCCGCAAAGCCCGGGCTGGTCATTGGTAAGGCCGGCACTACCCTGGCTAATATAAAGCAGGCCATAGGCTGGACCCCCGTCGTAAGACGCGACCCCCCCATAACCTCCAAGATCGTCAAGAGCATTAGGGCGATGCTCCTCAAGACCAGTGACGAGAGGAAGGAGATCCTGAGGAAGATAGGGCGGAAGATCCACAGGACCCCCCTGGCCCGGGGCACGTACTGGATCCGGATGAGTGCCATGGGGGGTTTCCGGGAAGTGGGACGCACGGCCCTATATCTCCACACCCCTGAGTCCAAGGTCCTCATAGACTGCGGCGTCAATATAGCGGCCAGCGACGAGAACGCCTACCCGAGCCTCAACCTACCGGAGTTCAACCTCCAGGAGCTGGACGCCGTCGTGGTCACCCACGCCCACCTTGACCACTGCGGCTTCGTACCTTATCTCTACTACATGGGCTACGAGGGGCCCGTCTACTGTACCCCACCCACGAGGGACCTGATGTTCCTCCTCCAGTGGGACTACCTGGACGTCGTCGAGAGGGAAGGAAAGAACCCACCTTACCCCCGGAAGTTCATCAAGAAGCTCCTCAAGCATGTCATCCCCTTGGAGTATGGCGAGGTGACAGACATAGCTCCTGATATAAGGCTCACCCTCCACAACTCGGGGCATATACTGGGGGCCTCTATTGCCCACTTCCACATAGGGGACGGCCTCTACAATCTGGCCTATACGGGGGATCTAAAGTTCCAGCGCTCGAGGCTCTTCGAGGCCGCAAATTTCCAGTTCCCCAGGCTCGAGACCCTGATCATCGAGAGCACCTACGGCTCTGGAGAGCCCTTCCCCCCCAGGATCGACTCCGAGAGGGAGCTGATCAGGCACATCAATGCGACGACGGAGCGGGGTGGACGGGTACTGATGCCGGTCTTTGCCGTGGGGAGGGCCCAAGAGCTGATCGTCGTCATAGACGAGTACATGTCTGTCCAGAAGGCCTTGAACCCGGTACCGGTCTACCTGGATGGGATGATCTGGGAGGCCACGGGCATCCACACCACCTATCCAGAGTACCTCAACAGGGACCTCAGGGACGAGATATTCCACAAGGGGCACAATCCCTTCCTCGCCCCTATCTTCCATAGGGTGACGGGGTCTGTAATGAGGAAGGAGGTCATAGGTGGCGGGCCCTGCATCGTCCTGGCCACCTCTGGCATGCTCTCCGGCGGCCCTTCCATAGAGTACTTCAAGAACTGGGCCTCCGACGCCAGGAATAGCATAATCTTCGTTGGCTATCAGTCCGAGGGCTCCCTTGGCCGGAGGATCCAGAAGGGGTGGAGGGAGATCACCATGAGCGAGGATGGGAAGACCCGCGCCATACCAGTGAATATGTCGGTCCATACCGTGGAGGGCTTCTCCGGGCACTCGGACAGGAACGAGCTGATAAACTACGTAAAGAGGATCAACCCAAAGCCAGAGAAGATCATAACCTGCCATGGGGAGGAGAAACGGTGCACGGAGCTGGCTTCCACCCTTTACAAGATCTTCCGGTGCGAGACCAGGGCACCCCAGAACTTGGAGGTCTTCCGGGTAAAGTAGCGTAAGGGATTAATACCCATCCCTCCATTCCTTAACTATGGGCATGACCTACGCCAGGGCAGGGGTAAATATAGACCTCAAGGCCCTGGCCGTGGAGAATATCGTCCGGGCCGTCGGGAAGACGCAGCGCCTGAGGAGGGGGAGGGTAGGGGAGAGCCTCGCTGAGATAGGGCATTTCTCTGGCATCGTGAGGCTGGACGGCAGGAAGGCTCTGGCCATAAGCACCGATGGGGTCGGGTCCAAGATCCTGGTGGCGGAGATGCTCCAGAAGTACGACACCATTGGGATTGATCTGGTGGCCATGAACGCCAACGACATCATATGCGTTGGGGCGGAGCCCATCACCCTGGTGGACTACCTGGCGGTGGAGAGGCCGGACCCGGAGGTGGCGAGGGAGATAGGCATTGGGCTGGCGAAGGGGGCCAAGGAGGCTGGCATATCCATCTCGGGGGGGGAGTTGGCGGTACTGCCCGAGATGATCAGAGGCATAGACCTGGCCGGGACTATCATAGGGATCGTGGATATCCGCAAGATGGTCATGGGAGATAGGATGGAGCCCGGGGACGTGGTGGTGGGGCTGGGGAGCTCCGGGATCCACAGCAACGGCCTCACCCTGGCCCGGAAGGTCCTCCTGAAGGCCTACGATATGGGGGATAAAATCTTTGACGGAAAGAGCGTCGGGGAGGAGCTCCTGACGCCCACCCGGATATACGTGCGGGAGGTCCTGGAGGCCCTGAGGCGGGCCGATATAAAGGGGCTGGCCAACATCACCGGGGGCGGCTTCGGTAACCTCTACAGGATAACTAAGCATGGCTTCCTCCTGGACGATCTCCCCGAGCCCCAGCAGGTCTTCCAGGAGATCCAGAGGCTGGGCCAAGTCTCCGAGAAAGAGATGTACAGGACCTTCAACATGGGCGTGGGCTTCTGTGCGGTGGTAGGGGAGGAGGACGTGGACAGGGTGACCAGGATCTGCCGGAGGCACGGGACCGGGGCCAGGGCCATCGGGCGTGTAGTCAAGGAGAGAGGCGTCAGGATGAAGGGGAAGAGGTTCGTGCTGGGGTACTGAAGGCGGCTAGTACGCCGGCGGCGTGTAGATAGACAGGAGCAGGAGCCTCCCTTTCCCCACGTTCCTGATGATGTGCCTTGTATCCGCTGGGATCAGGACCACGGTCCCTGGCCCGCCCTTCGCCTTCTCGCCTTGGACCTCGGCCTCCACCTCCCCCTCCACGACGTATATGATCTGGTCAGAGTTTGGATGGACCGAGCCCAGCCCTGTGCCCTGGCCTGGCTCGAAGGACATGCAGGCTATCTCCGACCGGGCAGTCTTGGAGAGGAGCTCGGAGACCATGCCAGTGTTGGAGTACCGTTTCCTATCCTGAACGTTGAAGACCTCCATAGCCATCCCTACCCCTAAGTAGGCAGAATGAGATGCCAAGGCCTTGCACAAGTCGCGGATCTTACGCCCGATCCAACACCATTTCAGACTGGTTACCTCGGACTATTGGGGGCAGCGGGCTGAACACCTCGCCGAAGCTCGGTGCGTACACCCCTGCTCCATCAACCGGGTCTTTTACCCGTGTCCTTGTTCTCTGCCGCGTTAACGTCGCCGCTCCCGCGATGCGCAGAGAAATGGTCGCCTATTTTCGAGGGTGGTTTCGTGCTTAGATGCTTTCAGCTCTTATCCACTGTGGCGTAGCTGCTCGGCGATGCCCTGTCGGACAACCGATAGACCAGAGGCCACGGCCCACCGTTCCTCTCGTACTAGATGGACCTTCCCCTCAGGCGACCGACACTCCCAACAGATAAAAACTAACCTGTCTCACGACGGTCTAAACCCAGCTCACGATCCCCTTTAATGGGCGAACAACCCCACCCTTGGGTGCTGCTGCACACCCAGGATGGAAAGAGCCGACATCGAAGTAGCAAGCCGCGAGGTCGATATGAGCTCTTGCTCGCGACAACTCAGTTATCCCTGAGGTAGCTTTTCTGTCATCTCCGGCCCCCACCGAGGAGGACACGGAGGTTCGTTAAGTCACGCTTTCGCGGCTGGATCCCTCACTGCGCGGGATCCAATCAAGCCGGCTTTTACCTTTACATTCTACAGCGGATTTCTGACCCGCTTGAGCCGACCTTAGAGCCCCCCTGATATTTTTTTAGGGGGGTGCCGCCCCAGCCAAACT
>JBBSVP010000161.1:0-2285 GCA_038046745.1 Candidatus Hydrothermarchaeota archaeon | reverse complement strand
ATGGCCCTCTCCCCTCTCCGGTCCACGAAGGCCAGGACGAGGCCGGAGTCCCCTTCACAGACCTTTATTCCCCCCCTATCCACGCCCTCCCTCTTCATCTCCTGGAGAATGAACTCACCCTCCCTGTCGTCGCCGACGCGCCCTATGAAGCCCGTGGCCGCCCCGAGCCTCGCAAGGCCCACGACGGTGTTGGCGGCGCTCCCCCCCGGTGCCTCCTTGGAAGAGATGACCGGGACCTCGTCCCCGGCCGAGGCGATCCGCTCGACCAGGTAGAGCCTGTCGAGGTTGAGGGCCCCGACTCCCACGACATCCATGCTCCAGATTCGAGGGGGAGGGATATAAAGGTCGCTACGTTCCCTAATATTTTTACTTTACACAGCATATAATAGAAAAATTTATATAGCTTCCGATGCCACCGTGTAGAACAGGTGATCCAATGGTCATGTGGAGGTGTACGGTCTGCGGTTATGTATCCTCTGGGAGCGAGCCCCCCGAGAGATGCCCCAGGTGTCAGGCCCCTAAGAAGAAGTTCGAGGAGGTCCAGGTGAAGAGGCGGGTGGCGGAGGCATGAGCAAGGAGCTGTTAGAGCTGCTGAACAGGGCGATAGCCCGGGAGCTGGCGGTCAGCGTCCAGTACATGTGGCACCACGTCATGGCCGTGGGCATTAAGAGCCCCGAGATCAAGGACCTCCTGAAGGAGATCGCCATAGAGGAGATGAAGCACGCCGAGAAGGTGGCCGAGAGGCTCCAATACCTGGGGGGAACTCCCACCACCAAGCCCACAGAGATCAGGGTGGGCGGGACCCTGGAGGAGATGGTCAGGGACAATCTCGAGGCCGAGAGAGAGGCCCTGGTTCTATATAAGCGGATAATACGGGTTGCCGAAGAGGGAGGGGACCCAACGACCAGGAGGCTCTTCGAGGAGATCCTGGCCGAAGAGGAGGACCACGAGAACCTCTTCTCCAGGCTCCTGGAAGCGTAGCCTACCCGAGGGCGATGGTCCGGGCCGCCTCCTTTATGCCCGCCACCACGAACTGGACGGCGATGGCCGAGAGGAGGAGCCCCATGATCCTCGTCACGACCTTCGTCCCGGCGGGGCCCAGGAGCTGGTATAGGGCACCAGCTCTGGAGAGGATCAGATAGGTCATGGAATAGACCAGGGCGATGTTCAGGATCAAGACGGCCCTGTTGGAGAGGGAGGCGGCGGAGTTGAAGAGGACGATCCCCAAGGTTATGGCCCCGGGGCCCGTCAGGAGGGGAACCGCCAGAGGGGTGAATACCGCCTCCTCCCCCCGTCTCATCTCCTCTTCAGGGGTCCTGGTGGTCCGGCTCCTCTCCCCGAAGAGCATCTCTATGGCGATGATGAAGAGGAGTATACCCCCTGCTATCTGGAAGGAGTAGACCTCGATCCCCAGGTAGCGGAAGACGTAGGTCCCGGCGACGGTGAAGAAGAGGAGGACCAGGGCCGCCATCAAGACCGCCGTCCTCACCATCCGCCCCCTCACCTCCGGCTCGAAGGGCCCCAGGAAGCCCAGGAAGATCGGCACGTTGGCTATGGGGTCCACGATGAGGAAGAGGGCCACGAAGGAATATACGGCGAACCCCAGGTCCATGCAGTTACCTCCCCATGGGGCGATAAATAGGTTTCTGAGGGCCAGATAGTAAACACATAGGTTTACTTTTTGCTGAAAGAGCAGAAAATCTTAAATACCTCTTATAGTCCACGCTGTCAGCTATGAAAGCAACGAAGATCGCATCCTTGGCTCTCATAGTGATGTTGCTAATAACAGGCTGCCTCGCTTCGAAACCCCAGGCCACGCCTGCGCCAATAACTACGCCACCGGCAGTTCAGGAGCTTCGCCTGGCCACGACCACCTCCACCTGCGACACCGGCATCCTGGACGCCATCAACAGGCCCTTCGAGGCGCGGTACAATGCCAGGGTCCTGATGGTCTGTGAGGGGACGGGGAAGGCCATTAAGACAGGGGAGCTGGGGGCAGCGGACGTGGTGATGGTCCACGCTCCCAAGCTGGAGGAGGAGTCAGTCGCGAAAGGATTCTACGTTGATCGGAGGCCTCTCATGTACAACGACTTCGTGATCATAGGGCCCGAAGCCGATCCCGCTGGGATAAAGGGCCTGAGGGATGCCTCGGAGGCCTTCAGGAGGATTGCCAAGGCCCAGGTGCCCTTCCTCTCCCGGGGGGATAAATCCGGTACCGAGACCAAGGAGAAGGAGCTCTGGGCCACGGCCAATATAACCCCACGGGGCACCTGGTACAAGGCCGT
>JBBSVP010000160.1:0-1792 GCA_038046745.1 Candidatus Hydrothermarchaeota archaeon | reverse complement strand
ATACAACGACAAACTCATCCCACTGGCAAAAGAGTTCAACCTCCTGGGCGTCCCGGTGGCAAAGAAGTACGGGGGGAGGGGGGCGGATAACAGGACCTTCGCAAAGGTCCTGGAGCGTATCGCGATGGAAGGGACTGGCGTGCGCACCTTTTTCTCAGTTCACTCCTCCCTGGGGCAGAAGCTCCTCCAGCGCTTCGGGACCGAGGAGCAGAAGGAGAGGTATCTCATCCCCTCCACGAGGGGCGAGGTAACCCTGGCCTTCGGGCTTACGGAGCCGGAGGCCGGGAGCGACCCCCTGGCCATGGAGATGGCATACCGGGAGGAAGGCCAAGGCTATGTGCTGAACGGCGTGAAGTACCTCATCTCCAACGCCGGGATCGCCGATGCGATAATAACCTTCGCCAAGGGGCCGAAGGGGAGGATCAGCGCCTTCATTGTAGAAACCGAGAGGGAAGGCATCGCCAGGGAGGAGCTGGTGGCAAAGATGGGGATGCCCACGAGCGACACGGCCATGTTCGAGCTCCGGGATTACAGGGTCCAGAAGGAGAACCTCCTGGGCGAGAGGGAGGAGGGCTGGACCGTCGCCAGGTACGGGCTCATGAACGGGAGGCTGGGGGTGGCGGCCGGCTGCGTCGGGATCATATCGGACTGCCTCCGCGAGGCCGCGAACTACGCCAAGGAGAGGGTGCAGCACGGTAAAGCAATCGCCAAGCACCAGTTGATCCAGGAACACATCGCCTACATGAAGACCGAGCTGGAGGCGGCACGGCTGATGGTCGCCAGGGCCGCTGGGCTCGTGGACGAGTACGAGGCCGAACCCACAAAGGAGCTGCGGGAGGTGGCGGATGCGGCCGTGGCCGAGGCCAAGTTCATGGCCACCAACGCCGCCTGGGACGCCGCAGATCGGGCGGTCCAGATCTACGGCGGGAGGGGCTGGTCCTTCCTCTACCGCCCCGGCCGGCACCTGGTGGACACCCGGGTCTGCCGCATCTACGAGGGCACCGACGAGATCATGAAGCTCAGGATCGCATCGGCTTACCTGGGGAAGGGGTTCGAGGCGTACAAGTAGCAACAACGATACTAACCATCTATCGCGACCTCCCCCTCTCCTCTGGAACGAAGACGGTGGCATTGACGGTGTTCGACTTTACTCTCACCCCGCCGATGGAGGTGAGGGTGAAAGAATACACCCGGCTCTCCAAGGGGCCGACATCCACCTTGATATTCAACTGCTCGCCGCCCAGAATGGCCAGGACGGTGTAGCCTTCTGCAAATGTGGCGGTCGTCGCGTTTGCAAAGCTGCTCAAGCTGTAATTACCCCTCACGTGAACCATGAAATCGGAGCCTTTGTCCTCCTTGATGTTCTTAGATGCTGGAGTTACCCTGATCTCCACTGGGATTGCTGCAGGAGAGTTGACCGTCACAACCGTGTAGTCAAGACTGGAGGTTCGATTATTATCCGCCACATTCAGCGTTATGTTATGGACTCCTGTGCTGAAATTGACGGGAATTACTTGGCCGACGCCCAGGAGCGTTGTCCCTTCTCTCCAGTTGTAATTCATGATAACACCATCTAGATCATAGCTCCCGGAGCCGTTCAGGACCACCGTCTCGAACCCGCTGCCATCGCTGTCGTTCACCACCCGGTCAGGACCAGCGTTGGCCACTGGAGGAACATTAGCTATTGGGGGAGCGTTGACCGTCACGAGCACCGAGTCAGTATCGGACGTCCCGTCGTCATCCGTCACGTTCAGCGTCACGTTGTGGACCCCGACGCTGAAGCTGGCGTTGA
>JBBSVP010000159.1:0-5280 GCA_038046745.1 Candidatus Hydrothermarchaeota archaeon | reverse complement strand
ATATGATGACGGGCGTGCCCACGGCCAGGGCCGCCACCAGGGCCAGCTTCGCCCTGGCCATGAGGTAGTCCAGGGGGTTGAGGGCCACCAGCCTCACGCCCTCCAGGAGGAGGTCTTTCTTCAGGATCAGGATCAACCTGTCGGTGACAGTGAAAGCCCCCATGCTCAGGAGGAGTATCACCAGGACCACTACCAGGAGCCTCCTCCTCAGCTCCGCCAGGTGGGCCTCCAGGGGTGCCTCCACGTCCTTGGGCGGCAGCTCCGGCAGCATGTCAGGTGCCGGCGGGTTTGGACTTGGTCCTCTCCGCTATCTCCCTGAGGAGCTCCTCTTCCCCCTTGCCAGCGGCATCGATCCCAAGGTTCTTGGCAATCTCCTTCACCCCTTCTGGAAGGGGTTTGGCTCCGGGCTCCGACTCTACCCCTCTTATGAGCTCGTCCTTGGCCCTATTGAACTCCGCCATGGCCTTGCCGAGGTTCCTTGCCAGCTCCGGGAGTTTCTTGGGGCCGAATAGGATGACTATGACGACGAGGATGATGAGGAGCTCCTCGGAGCCTACTCCAAAGACCATGCCTCACCTGCCCGGCACTGGGCCCTTGGTCCTGGCCTCGATCTCCTTCAGGAGCTCTTGCTCGCTCTTCCCGTCCACAGGTACCCCCAGGTTCCTGGCGATCTCCAGGGTCTTGGGTGTGGCCTCTTCCCCCTCCTTCATCCCGGCCTGGAACTCCCTCTTCGCCTTCCCCAGGGAGCGCGCCAGCTCAGGGAGCTTGGAGCCCCCGAAGAGGATGAGGATTATGACGAGGATTATAACCAACTCGGTGGGTCCGATGGGTCCCGGCATTCTCTGCCTCCTCCCTTACAATTGGCATGACGGCTTAAGTACTTTGCCGTCTCCTCTGGAAGAACCAGGAGGCTACGATGCTCAGCTCGTAGAAGAACATGAACGGAATGGCCACGAGGATCTGGGAGACGGGGGAGGGATCCGGCGTTATGATCGCCGAGGCCGTGAAGATACCCACATAGGCGTAACGCCTCTTCTCCCTCAGGGTCCGGGAAGAGACCAGCCCCATCCTGGAGAGCCAGGCTATGACTACAGGGAACTCGAAGACGAGGCCCAGGATCAGGGAGAGGGAGATGACGAAGAAGGTGAACTCGTCCAGGGAGTAGAGGGGCTCTATACCAGCCTCCACGGCATTGGCCGTCAGGAAGCCCACCACATAGGGGATCAGCAGGTAGTAGGCGAAGGCCATGCCCGCGACGAAGAAAGCGGCCAGTGCGAGGAGCCATGGGAGGAGGGACCTCTTCAAGACCCGGAGGGGTCTGGCGACCCAGTAGAGGAGAAAGGGGAGGAGGAGGGCCACCGTCAGGACCATGGAGACCTTGAGCTGGACCACCACCAGCTCCAGAGGGGTGAGGACCACCAGCTCCACACCCGGAGGCAGGACGTCCGCCTTGACCTTCAGTATGAGGTAGTAGGCCGCCGTCCAGCCGCCCACCAGCCCCACCAGGGTCAGGGCTATGATGAGCTTCAACCTACCCCTCAGCTCGTCGAGGACTTCCAGCCCAAATCGCAGGGGGGCCATGACCTTTTTAAAACTGAATGACCTCTTAAAACTATCTCGATTTTTATATAAAACTTTTGAATTGTTACTTTCTCACCGTTCTTTGTAGAATTGAGAAATTTCCGGGACGATAGTGAGCTATGAAGGTCAAGATCAAGGTAAGTGAGCTGATAGATATCCTCATCCAGAAGCGTGACAACGCCCTCTTGAGAAAATACAATCTGGACAGCGAGAAGGTCCACATACTCCAGGAGTCTCTCAGGACTGGAGATTGGCGGTTCGTAGGCTAGAAATCCCTCTTTATGGCGTAGTCTGCTATGAGCTCCAGGGACTTCTTGGCCCTGGAATCCTGCAGGGGAGCAAGCTCGCCTTTGGCCCGCTTTATGAACTCTTCTGCCCTCTTGTTGGCATATTCGATGGAATTCGTACGCCTTATCACGTCCAAGGCCCTTTTCACGTCCTTGGGGTCCTTCATCTCCCCCCTTATCACCCTCTCCAGGAGGGCCTTCTCCCTGCCCCTCGCCTCCTTCAGGGCATGGAGGATGATGAAGGTGGGTTTGCCCAGACCTATGTCGGCCCCCACCGGTTTCCCCAGCTTCCCGGCCCCCGCGGTTATGTCCAGGACGTCGTCAGTCATCTGGAAGCCTATGCCGATGAGATAGCCGTACCTGGAGAGGGCCTCCGCCTCCTCCCCGGTACCGTCCCCCAGGAGCGCGCCACACCTAGTGCAGGCCTCGAAGAGGGATGCGGTCTTCCGCTCTATGATCTCTAGGTAGACCTCCTCCGTCATCCTTATATCCCCCGTGTGGAGGGTTTCCAGGACCTCGCCCTCGGAGAGGTGGACGCAGGCCCCCGAGATTATCTCGCTCATCTCCCGCCTCTCATGGGCCCCCACGAGGCCGAAGGCCTTTGAGAAGATCAGATCGCCGGCGATGAGGGCTATGTCGTTCCCCCACTGGGCGTTGACGGTCTTCGCCCCTCGCCTCATGGTGCTCCTGTCTATTATGTCATCGTGGATTATCGTGGCGGTGTGGATCAGCTCCACGGCTATGGCTATGTGCAGGATGTACTCGGGGCCCCTCTTCCCGCCGACGGCATCGTAAGCCAGGGCCACGAGGGCTGGCCTGACCTTCTTCCCGCCCGTCAGGATGAGGTGGCGGGAGGCGTCGTAAAGGGCGTCGGGGGACGCGTGGGAGAGGGACGCCAGGAGCTCCTTCTCGATGAGGTCCATGGACTCTGCGAAGCCGCCGTTGAACTCCTGGATCTCAGACCAGAGACGCTCCATCAGCCCGCCAGCTCCTCCTCTATGATCCCCTGGAAGGAGGAGTAGGGGAGGGCGCCGACGACCTTCCGCCCGTTGACGAAGAAGGTCGGGGTGGCGTCGACGCCGTAGGATAAGGCCTCCTGGGTGTCGTCCTTCACCCTCTGGGCATATCTACCCGAGTCGAGGCAGCTGTTGAACTCCTGGCCTTTGATCCCCAGGTCGAGGGCGTACTGCTTCAGATCCCCGCCCGCACCCCTGTCGAAGATGGCATCGTGCATCTCCCAGAACCGTCCCTGCTCCCCGGCGCACTCGGCCGCCTGGGCCGCAATACTATCGATGCCGCCCCTGTCGAAGTGCTTGTAGGCGAGGCGTACTGGATAATTATCCAGGAGCTGCTGGAGGGCGGGCCTGACCCTGTTGCAGTAGGGGCAGGTGAAGCTGGAGTACTCTATGATCGTGACCTTGGCCCCTGCGGGGCCTTTCACGGCCGCCTGCCCTACCTCCGGCCCCTTCTCCGTTCTCGCTACCTTGGGGCTGCTCATGTCCCTCGCGCTGGGGAAGAGGTATCTCCCGTCCCTGGTGACATAGGCATCGAAGGTCTGGCCCGAGACCGAGAACCTGACAGTGTATACTCCAGAGCCGCTATCATTCACCCCCAGGAGGGTGGCCGAGAGCCCCTGTGGGAGAATCTGCTCGTTGATGTAACGGATGGACCTGTTCCCAACCTCCTCCTGGCTCAAGGCCGGCACCTCGGACCTGGCGCTGAGGTTGTATGCCAGGGAGGCGCCTAAGGCGACGGCGAGGGCGATGGAGAGGTAGACCCAGGGGTTCTTCGGTGCTGGTAACATGGGGTATAATCCGCTACCGCCTTTATATGTTTTTAGCCTTTGGCCTTGGGACCGTGGGAGATACGTTTATATCCGTCTGACGAGAACGGCCTCCATGGTTTCTGTCCTCCTGGAGACCTTCATACTCCTCCTCATCCTTCTTATAGCAGCCATGCTCCTGAGCCACGGGGCCGAGGCCGTGGCCATGCGGTACGGCGCGAACTTCGCCGGGAGCGTGGTCCTGGCCCTGGTGACCACGCTGCCCGAGTACATGTTCGTCTTCTGGGCCGCCATGAAGGGGGAGTATGCCATGGCCGTGGGTTCCGCCGTGGGCGCCGCTACCATGCTCATCACCCTGGGCTATGGACTGGTGATAATGACGGCCACCTCCAGGACCATCAGCCGGAGGCCGGTGGAGGCCATAGAGCTGACCCAGGAGACGAAGATAGACGCCTTCTACCTTGTTGCCACGGCACTCGTTGCCCTCCTCCTGGCCGTAGAGGGGGGAGGCTTCGACCTGAAGGACGGCATCATACTGGTACTGATCTTCGCACTCTACGTCTATCACGTCACAGTGGGCGCCGTGACGTTCAGCAACGGCCACCCTATCCATGGGACAAGGGACGACCTCTACAAAGGCCTGATTCTCATGGCCCTGGGCGGGGTTATAACGATCCTGGTCTCGGAGCGCTTCGTGGAGGCCATGCTCGCCCTGTCACACCAGTGGGGGATAAGCCCCGTGGCCATGGCCATCGTCGTGGGCCCCATAGCCTCCGAGCTGCCTGAGAAGCTCACGGCCTTCACGACGGTGATGCGCGACGGGCGCCTGGCAGAGATATCGGTGTGCAACTTCATAGGCTCAAAGGTAAATCACAACAGCCTCCTCCTGGGCATGCTCCCCCTCATCGCCTTCTACAAAGGGGAAGGGGCCGTGATGGGGATCGTAACACCCGCCTTCCTGGCCATGACCCTCCTCACCGTCCTGGCCGGGGCCAGCATAGCCCGGCGGAGGCTGGAGCGGTGGCAGGGGTGGCTCTTCTTCGCCCTCTATGCAGTGCCTATATACGTAGCCCTGCTGGCCAGATAAGAAAGTTTTTATGTCAGCCCCGGTCTATATTGGACCATGGGCATAGAGGATTACCTGGCCAAGGGGGAGAAGATCCTCTACAGGACGAAGGGGAGGACGACCAGCCTGGTATGCACGGACAGGCGGATCATATACAGTAGGGACAAGGCAGAGAGCTTCAAGGACGTCGACTACGCCAGCATCTCGTCCATCGAGTGGATCCGGGAGTCGAAGCCGGCCCTCAAGAAAGGTGGGATGCTCCTTTTTGCCCTTGGGATAGCGACGTACCTCATCACCAACGAGGTCTTCTTCAAGAACCTCGCCGTCCTGTCGGTCTTCCTGGCCATGCTCTTCTTCATCCTGTACTTCGCCCTCATGCACTACAAGATCACCTTCCACACCGAGAAGGAGGAGATAACCTACGACCTCCGGGGCGCCCAGGCCAAGGACATGCTGGTGGAGATAAACAAGGCCGTGCGGAGGTCCAGGTAGCCCCTACCGCAGTATCCCTTCCAGCCCCTTCATTCTCTCTAAGGGCACGTTGGCGGTGAAGTCCAGGGAGA
>JBBSVP010000158.1:0-1140 GCA_038046745.1 Candidatus Hydrothermarchaeota archaeon | reverse complement strand
CAAATTGCTGGCACAATTTTTCGCATCGCGCGCTTTGGGGAGGGTTCTTACGACGGATTCAAGGTTCGCCGCGCGCCGTTCCCGTTTGCTAGTATTCATGGCTCATGTCTTCGTCCAATCGAGGCTGTATCCTCCTCGGCATCGCATGCCTGCTCACCTCCGCCTTCTACGACAATATCCGGGGACCCCTGCTTCCCCTCTTCGCCGACCGCTACGGACTGGACTACTCCAAGACCTCGGCGTTCCTGACCGCGGGCTCCCTCTCCTCCTTCCTCTACGCCCTCCTTTCCGTGCGCCTGCTCTCGCGCTGGAGCGAGCGCGCGTACCTGCGGGCGGCCCTCTTGATCCAGGCCGGAGCCGTGCTGGGCACCGCCTTCGGCGAGGGCTACCCCATGCTCCTCCTCTGCGGGCTTCTCTGGGGCTTCGGGAACACCGGCATCGGGTTATCGTCGAATCTGCTCACCATCCGGGGCTCCGATGAGGGCAACCGTTCCCGGCTCCTCAACGGACTCCATGTCTTCTATGGACTGGGTTCCACTCTCCCGGCGCTCTACATCTCCTTCGCCTTGGGGCGGCACTGGCCCTTGCCCGCTATGCTAGGGGCCACCCTCCTCCTGCTCCCCGCGCTAGGCGTCTTTTCTAGGACCGCCGACCTGGCCGGCCCCGCGAAAGCCGAGGGCCCCGGCGGAGGTTGGAACATGCTCCTCTCCCGTTGCGCCCTCCTCTCCAACCTCTGCCTCTCCACCTATGTCCTCGGCGAGGTGTTGACCTCCATGTGGCTGTTCACTTACCTCCATGACCACTCCGGGCTGGACGTATCCCAGGCGAGCCGCCTCCTTCAGGCCTTCTTCCTCTGTCTTGCCGCCGGAAGGTTCCTTAGCGCTCTCTTCGTCCGCCCTTCCATGGAAAGCTGGCTCCAACCCGCCTGCATCCTGGGGGGCATGGCGCTGCTGCTCTCCGGCCTTTGGGGCTGGGAACCGGGCTTCGCCCTCTCCGCCCTGGCCATGGGCCCCTTTTATCCCTTGATGCTTTCCTCCATCGTCCGGGATTTCCCCTCCGATTATCCCCGCCTGATCTCCTTCGCAAACGCGGTCATGACCGTGGCCCTGGCCGTGGGACATCTGGCTATCGGGATGATCA
>JBBSVP010000157.1:0-5347 GCA_038046745.1 Candidatus Hydrothermarchaeota archaeon | reverse complement strand
AGACCAATATTTATATGCTCGGGATAGTGGGATTAGTAGAAGGGGGGATGGCATGGGCAAGAAGGTGATGGTAGACGAGTCCGAGCTCCTGAACAACATGAAGGTCTTTATGGAGGAGAGGGATGCCCTGCGGATCATCAAGAACAGCAGGATTGGGAACGTGGACTTCCTGGGGGATCCGGAGAAGCTCAAGGCCCTCTGCGACCTCCTCAGGGGCATGCTCGAGGAGGCGGAGAGCCTGAAGGAGAACCTCATCCTCCTGGAGGGGGATATGGAAGCCCTGACGCGGCTGGAGGAGAGTAAGGAGGAGTGAACAATCCTTATATCCTCCTGATCCTCCTCCTCTCGGCCGCGGGCTGCGTCTCCACCCCGGGCCCCGGGAGCGCCCCCCAGAAGGCGCTGACCCTCCCTCCAGAGGAGAAGGGAGCCATGGGGGAGTACGCAGAGTACGCCCAGAGGACCGAGAAGGACGCGAGGAGGCTGAACGCCGTCTTCGAGGAGTGGGCCGCTGCAAACAAGGGGGTCTACGAGGGAAAGGACGTCTCGGAGGAGGGATTGAAGAGGCTGGATGATCTCTACCAGAGCTACCTCCAGGAGTACAGCAACACCGCCAAGCCCCACGCCGAGGAGTTCAGGGGCTTCGTCCTGGAGAACGAGGAGATGCTCCTGGATGGCGGCATCGATACCTACGCCACCCTGGAGATGCTCAGGGGGCTGGAGCAGCAGGCGGAGAACAACCTTTTCTATATGAAGTCCTCCCGGAAGAAACTCAACCTAGGGACCTTTGAGTTTCGGGTGGGTCCTGGCTCCTGAAGGCCGCGAGCTGGAGCGTGAGTCTCGGCACGAGCAGCCATTCGCGCCATCTCTTGTGAAAGGCTTGGCTGCGAAGTGCCGAGAAGAGCCGCCGGCGGGAATCGAACCCGTGACCTGCTGATTACGGATCAGCCGCTCTACCGACTGAGCTACGGCGGCTTGAGTGCCCTTTGAGGCCCAGGTTATTAAAAGTTGTCCTTCAGAGGACCCTTATCTCCACCCGGAGCTCCCGCCGCTTGTCCCGGAGGAGCTCCACCAGCCCCCGGTCCAGTTCCCTGGAGCTCTTGTCGGCCCCTATCATCAGGGTCCTGGGGCAGAGGAAGGAGGAGCGCCTTATCACCATCTCCCGAGGGCTGGCGAAGGTGAGGGCAGGGTGGCCTTCCCCCAGGACCCTATCCTCGATGCCGTCGACCCTGAGGCGTACTTCGATCTTCACTCCCTCCTCCCTGGCAGCGGCCTTGAACTCCTCGCTCAGGTCCGAGAGGCCCTTGTCGGCCCCTACCCCCACTATGCAGTCCGCCCTCCTCGTTATGCTGGGGTCCTTGGTGACCTCCAGGGTGTTGTAGTGCATGGAGGTGATGTTCTCGTGGCCGTGAGCCAGGACCAGCTCCATGGGATAAATCCTTATAGCCAGATTTATAAACCTATGGCCGTGTACGAGCGGGAGAGGGAGGAGATGGTGGACCGCCTGGTGGCCTCCGGCTACCTCAAGAGCCCCAGGGTGATGGAGGCCATGAAGAAGGTCCCGAGGCACCTCTTCGTCCCTGAGGATGTGGAAGCTTCTGCTTACTACGACTACCCCCTCCCCATAGGGGAAGGGCAGACCATCTCTGCCCCCCACATGGTGGCGATGATGTGCGACGCCCTGGGGCTGGAGGAGGGGCAGAAGGTCCTGGAGGTGGGCGCCGGCTCCGGATACCATGCCTGCGTGGTGGCGGAGGTGGTGAAGAGAGAGGTCGTGGCCATGGAGAGGATCGAGAGGCTGGCGGCCAGGGCCAGGGAGAACATCGCCAGGGCAGGGTACGGGAATATCCGCGTCGTGGTGGGCGATGGGACCCGGGGCTATGCGGAAGGGGCACCTTACGACAGGATCCTGGTCACCGCCGGGTCCCCCGACGTCCCGGAGCCCCTCATCGAGCAGCTCGTGGTGGGGGGGAGGCTCCTCATCCCGGTGGGGGAGATGTACGTCCAGCACCTCCTCCTCGTCACCAAGGGGGAGAGGGGCGTCGAAAAGACGGCTTTGGGAGGGTGCATGTTCGTCCCCCTCATAGGGGAGCACGGCTGGTAGTCGAGCCCCGTAGGTGGGCCTCCACCTCTCCCTTCCTAGGGAGAGAGGCCACCGCCCCTCTCCCTCTCACCTTCAAGCCTGCGGTCACTACGCCCATCTCCGCAGCCTTGAAGGGGTCGAGGCCCGAGGCAATGGCGTGGAGGAAGCCCCCGTTGAAGGCGTCCCCAGCCCCAGTCGTATCCACTACCTCCACATCCAGGGGCGGTATATGCCTCACCTCTCCCTTGTATATCACCGTGGCCCCTTCCATCCCTTCCTTCACGGCCACCACCTCCACCAGGTCCGAGAAGTGCTCGGCAACGGCCTCCCTTCCCTCGAGCCCCAGGAGGACCTCCAGCTCTTCGGCGCTTGGGAGGAATATGTCCACATAGGCAAGGACCTCCTCCAGCCCCGCCCTGGCCGCCTCCAGGTCCCAGAGCTTAGTCCTGAGGTTCGTGTCGTAGGATACCTTCACCCCCGCCTCCCGGGCCGTCTTGAACGCATCCAAGACATACTCCCTGTTGTTCCTCGAGAGGGCCTGGGTGATCCCGCTGCTGTGGAGGATCCTGGCCCCAGATATATAGCCCCTGTCCAGCTCCCGAGGGTCCAGAGTGCTTGCTGCACTCCCTTTCCGGTAGTAGGTGAACTCCCTCCCCCCGCCCGCCACGAGGGAGATGAAGTATATGCCGTTGAAGCCCTCCATCAGGGGCGCGTGGGTTATGTCGATCCCCTCCCTCTCCCAGGAGGACAGGAGGAAGCGGGCGAATGGGTCCCTGCCGACCCTTGTTATGTAACCGGTCCTCGAACCCAGCCTTGCGGCGGCTACAAGGGTGTTGAGGGTGTCGCCCCCGTAGGCCTTCCGGAAGAGCTCCGCCTCCCCCAATCCTCCCTCGCAGAAGAACTCCACCATGCACTCCCCGATGGATATGATATCGAGCGTCAGAGCCACCCCCCCGCCCTCAGCCCCCTCTCCAGCTCCCCTTTCTCCTCCTGAGTCATGGTGCCCAGGGGGGGCCTCACATAGCCTTCCCCAATCACCCCCATGAGGGCCAGGGCGTGCTTGATGGCCCCAATGGAGGGGTAGCGCTTCACCAGGCCCCTCAGTACCTTGAGCCTCTCCTGGGCCTTCTTCGCCTCCTCAGAGGCTCCAGCGACGAAGGCCCCGTATATCTCCACGAGGAGCCCCGGTGCGAAGTTGGAGATGGCCGAGATCGCCCCCGCGGACCCGAGGGCCAGGCCATCGAGGACCAGGGCATCGCTCCCTATGTAGAGAGCCAGATCTGGGAACCTCTCCCGGTACCCCCTGGCCACGTCTATATCCCCGGAGGAGTCCTTGATGCCGAGGAGATGCTCGAACCCCGAGAGCCTCTCCAGCAGTTCGTGGGTTATGGGCACCCCCGTGTACTTGGGGATGTGGTAGAGGATCACCGGGACCTGGGCCACTTCCAAGACTGCAGAGTAGTAGTCGTAAAGGCCATTGAGGCTGAGGTCCTTGAAGTAGAAGGGTGGGCAGACGAGGAGCGCGTCCGCATACTCGGCGGCATATTTGGTGAGCTCCAGGGTCTCCTTGATGCTCGCTCTACCGGTCCCGGCTATGAGCTTCAGCCTATCTCTCGCCCCGTCCACGGCCTTTATGACCGCCTTGCACTCTTCCATGGTCAGGGACGGGAACTCGCCGTTGGTGCCGCAGGGCACCACCCCAGCCACCCCCTTGGCCTCCTGGAACTGGGTGAGCCTCTCCACGGCCCCCAGATCTACCTCCAGGGCCTTAGTGAAAGGCGTCACGGTGGCTGTGAAGATCCCTTTCATGTCTCTCAACCTATAGGCCGGGGCATAAATTATTTGCCCTCCCTGGGTACTGTTAACTTATGTGTATGTAGACCACCCCTTTGAGAAGGACATCTTAACTCACCAAAAGTTTGAAGAGAAAGCCGGCGGAAGATCGAAGAATCCAAGGACCTGACCTGCTTCAAAGATGTGAAGGGACCGAGGTCGATATTTATACCTTTTTGTACCCGTGCCCGCAGAAACGTAAAACTTTTTATGCTCTAAGATAGTGAGGGTTTATCGTGAGGTATGGATTTAAAACGAGTATTGAAAGATGATCTTGTACGGGAATCTCTGAGTATATTTGTAGTAACAAGAATCCTCATATTCGTCTTTGGAGCCTTAGGAGTTTTGCTTTTTAAGAACGTAAACGGGGAGTTCAACCTTCTTTCCCCGCAGCTCTTCCTGACCGTGTGGGCAAATTGGGATGGGGGTTGGTATCTACCAATCGTCACGGAGGGGTACAGTGGGGCATACTTCTCGTTCTTCCCTCTCTACCCACTGATGACCGGGGCTGTAAACTACGTAATCGGCAACCCGGTTCTGTCCGGGATGATCGTGTCCAATGCAAGTTTTCTGATCTCCCTCATATTTCTTAACAAGTTCATAACAGAAGAATTTGGCCGATCTATAGCTTCAAAAGCTATTTTATACCTGTCTATTTTCCCTACAGCTCTCTTTTTTAATTCGGTCTATTCAGAATCAACGTACCTCATGTTCTTGATTCTAGGATTCTACTACGCTAAAAGAGGAAATTGGCTTTACTCCGGAATCTTTGGGTTCTTCTGTTCCCTGACCAGACTCGCCGGTGTCTCGCTCTCCATCCCGGTTCTCTACTTATACGTCAAAAAGCGGGATAGAGGCAGCAATTTCGTATCCAAGGACCTCCTTTATATCTCTCTCATTCCCCTCGGCCTCGTCACTTACCTGTTGTATCAGTACATTGCAACTGGAAATCCCCTTCAGTTCATCGACATATATAAAAATCGGGGCTATCTCGTCTCGTTACCCTACGTGAGCATCAAGAATGCCGTAGGGCTTGTTCTCATCGGCACAAAGCCAGTCCAGACCAAGGTCTATCTGACTTTAGAATTACTATTCACTGCCTTCTTCTTCTTCATGCTTATTTTAGCCTTGAAACATCTCGAATTTTCGTATCCACTGCTCATGATTACGCAAATCCTGTTCCCTCTTTCATCGTCCAGTCTGGAAGGAATGAAGCGCTTCATCTTGGTAATATTTCCGATGTATATCATCCTGGCGAAGATAGGACAGAACAAAAACTACGACCTAATTATTACCTTATCTTCCCTTGGGATGTTGGTTCTATACACCGTACTTTTTGTCAATTGGTATTGGGTTACTTGAGACACATGGAGAGTGCCAGAATCCTTCAAAAGAACCACTCCATTACATGCACAATAAGTTAACAGAACCCCC
>JBBSVP010000156.1:0-2266 GCA_038046745.1 Candidatus Hydrothermarchaeota archaeon | reverse complement strand
CCCGTGGCCACATCCAGGGCCCAGAACCCCTCCTTAAGCCCCGCCTTGGAGACGGCGAACCTCCTCCAGCCCTTGTCCCTGTTGAAGCTCAAGAGGGTGTTGATGAGGTCGTACCGACCGGCTATGGAGGCGAACATCCTGTTTATGAACCTGGCCTTCTCCTCTCGGTCCATGGTGCCACTCTCATAAAGTATATGTAGCAGATATATGTTACCGAGAGGCATGGGATACCGGTACCCTGACGAGGCCGGGCGCTTTGGGGAGTACGGCGGGCGCTACGTCCCAGAGACCTTGATGCCGGCCATAGAAGAGCTGGTGAGGGAGTACGCCAGGATAAGGAGGGACAAGAGTTTCAAGAAAGAGCTGGCCTATTATTTGAAGGAGTACGTCGGAAGGCCAACTCCTTTGACCTACTGCAAGAACCTGAGCGAGGACCTGGGCCTGCGCCTCTACCTGAAGCGGGAGGACCTGGCCCACACCGGGGCCCACAAGATAAACAACACCATGGGGCAGGCCCTCCTGGCCAAGAGGATGGGAAAGAGCCGGGTCATAGCCGAGACCGGGGCCGGGCAGCATGGCGTGGCCACAGCCACGGCCGCTGCGGCCCTGGGGCTCCAGTGCGAGATCTTCATGGGGACCGAGGACATGGAGCGGCAGAAGATGAACGTCTTCAGGATGCGCCTCCTGGGAGCGAAGGTCACCCCCGTGGCCGCCGGCTCGAGGACCCTGAAGGACGCCATCAACGAAGCCCTCCGCAATTGGATAGCCACGGTGGATACGACCTTCTACATCTTCGGCTCGGTCCTGGGCCCTCACCCCTACCCCATGATGGTGAGGGATTTCCAGTCTGTGATAGGGAAGGAGGCGAAGAGGCAGATACTCAGGCTGGAGGGTCGCCTCCCCGACAGGATAGTGGCCTGCGTGGGCGGGGGGTCCAACGCCATGGGGATCTTCTACCCTTTCCTCAAGGACGAGAAGGTGAGGTTCATGGGGGTGGAGGCCGGGGGGCTGGGCATCGAGAGCGGAAAGCATGCGGCCAGGTTCGCCACCGGTAGGAAGGGGGTCCTCCACGGGACCTACACCCATGTCCTCCAGGACCGTTATGGACAGATATTACCCACCCACAGCGTCTCCGCCGGCCTAGACTATCCCTCCGTCGGCCCGGAACACTCTCTCCTCAGGGATATGAAGAGGGCCGAGTACTCCTACGCCACCGACGAGGAGGCCCTGGGGGCCTTCCACCTCCTCTCGGAGCGCGAGGGGATAATACCGGCCCTGGAATCGGCCCACGCCATCGCATGGATAGTGAAGAATGCTGGGGAGCTGAAGGGGGAGCTGGTGATCGTCAACCTCTCGGGGAGGGGCGACAAGGACGTGGAAGCCGTGGCCAAGAGGGAGGGGACCTCCTAGATGCTGGAAGGGAAGGGACGGTTCCTCTGGCGGGCCTTCCTCATCCTCACCCTTGCAGCGGTGGTTCTGGCCTACCTGGCCCCCCGTGAAGAGACCCTGGGGCAGAGCTACAAGCTCCTCTACCTCCACCTACCCCTCCTCTACACCTCCACCCTATCTTTGATCCTCTGCCCCGCCCTGACGCTCATGGGCCTCAGGACCAAGCACCTCTATAACCTCGGGCCCCCAGCCGCCCTCCTCGGCATCGCCTTTGGGGTGGGGAGCCTCCTGGCAGCCGAGCTCCTGGCGGTATATGCCTGGGGCGGCACCACCACCTCGGAGCCGAGGTTCGTGGCCTCTATGCTGATCTACGCGCTCTTCGCCCTCTACATACCCGTCTACTGGGTGGGCAGGCCCGGGGCTGCGGCCTTCTACGCCCTCGCCGCCACAGCACTATCCCTCTATGTCTACTACGCCGTTGTGATCTCTGCCCCCGCCCCCTTCCAGCTCCACCCCTCGGGGGTGGTGATGCCCTTGGCCATGCGGCTACCCCTCCTCCCGGCCACCCTGGCCTCCATAGCCCTCTACGCCCGCCTCTTCACTGCTCTGGAGAGGTACTGGCGGTGACGTTCTCCACGATCACCGTCCCCTTCATCCCTCCATGGTACTGGCAGTGGTACTCGTAGATCCCAGGGTCCTGGAACCAGTAGTACCAGACACCCTCCATCCGCGGGACGGCGATGCCAGAGGTCACCCTACCCCCTATGGCACCGGAGTCAAAGTTCCTCGGGCTCGTCACCGTGTGGCTTGCCAGGTCCCTGTTCCTCCAGGCTACCGTCGTCCCCATGTCCACCCTTATCAGCGGGGGGCTGAAGGT
>JBBSVP010000155.1:0-3439 GCA_038046745.1 Candidatus Hydrothermarchaeota archaeon | reverse complement strand
TCCAGTCCCCCCTCCCGGATGGCCTCGGGCTGGGGGAGGAGGGCCCGCATATCGGTAGTCGCAAGCGCCACCGTGGCGCTTGGTATGGAGAACTCGTTCCCGTTGAAGGCTACCGCGAGGCCCCCTCCCCCCCCGACCTTCGCCAGCATCTGGGCGTCCGTTATGCTGTCCCCCACGGCCATGGTCGCCGGGAGGTCCAGGCCGTCACGCCCCAGAAACCTTTCCATGGCCTCCGCCTTCCGCCTCCCCCCCACCACCCTGACCTCGCCCAGGACCTGCATCAATCCTCCTCCGTGGCCGTCGAAGAAGATCCTGTCCAGAATCTCTACGAGCTCTCTATCCCGCGCTTCCCTGAGCCCCAAGATAGTCTCCTCCGCCGCCTTTATGGCGGTGCGCTCCTCCTCCCCGACCACCCTTTGGTATCTATCCAGCGGCATCGGCGTGCAGGCGATATCTTCTGCTGCCACCCCGAGCCTAGCTCCTACGCCGTGAGCATGCTGTTCGTAGCTGGTAGAGATGATATAGACCCTCCATCCCATCCCCTTCAACCGGGCTACGGTCTCTTTAGCTCCCACGAGGATCTCTGCCCTCCCCGAGACCCGCCTTATATCCTCTTCCGTTACGCGATGGTAGATGAGGAATGGGAGGATGAGCTTCAGAGTATCCCCGGGCTCGTACCCCTCCCTCCCTTCCAGGGTGAGGAGGTCGTCGTACCTGCTCAGGACCGCGAAGAGTTCCTTTCCCCTCTCGACCAGGCCCAGGACCTCGTAGGCGTTGTCCTGGGGCGAGAGGGGGCCCTCCAGGTCGAAGAAAATCGCTTTGCCCATACCCCCCACTCAGCTCTTCTGTCATAAAAATTTATAGAGGATAGCCCCCCACCATATTCCGATGATCATAGTACGGTACGGGGAGATCGGTACGAAGTCCAGACGGACGAGGTCCTGGATAGAGCACAGGCTGGTGGAAAATATAAAGGAGGCCATCGGAGGGCGGGAGGTGTTGAGGGAATACGGGAGGATCTTCGTGAAGTCCGACTCCCGGGCCGATGCGGAGAGGGTGGCCAAGGTCTTCGGCGTGGTCTCCACCTCCCTGGCAGAGAAGACCTCCTCTAGCCTCGATGCCTTAATCCCTAAGGGGTTGGAATACGCCAGGGCAAGGGTGGGGCCTGGGGAGAGTTTCGCGGTCAGGGCCAGGCGGGTGGGGGAACAGGGTTATACCAGCAGGGACGCAGCGATCCTCCTTGGTGAGGCGATCATCAAGGCCACCGGAGCCAGGGTGGACCTAAAGGCGCCCGACAAGCCCATCTACGTGGAGATCAGAGGGGAGGACGCCTACCTCTACGACGGGGTGATAGAAGGGGTTGGGGGTCTCCCCCTGGGGACGCAGGGGAAGGCCGTGGCCTTGGTGAGCGGCGGCATAGACTCCCCGGTGGCCACCTGGATGATGATGAAGCGGGGCGTGGAGCCCATCTGCCTCTTCATGGACGCCAGACCCCTGGTGGACAACAGGACCCGAGACAGAGCCCTGAAGGCTCTGGAGAGGCTCGCGGGATGGAGGAACGGCCCCCTCAGGACTTATATAGCGCCCTACGGCGATGTCCTCCTCAGGCTCCTAAAGGCCGAGGACCCCAGGCTTGGGTGCGTCCTCTGCAAGAGGATGATGTACCGGGTGGGGGAGATGGTTGCCGAGCGGGAGGGATGCAAGGCCCTGATCACCGGGGAGAGCCTAGGGCAGGTCGCTTCCCAGACCATGGAAAACCTCTACGTCATAGATAGGGTGACGCAGATACCCGTCTTCAGGCCCCTTTTGGGGATGGACAAGGAGGAGATCGTCCGCATGGCGAAAAGGATAGAAACCTACGAGATCTCCATACTCCCTGCCAACTGCTGCCTCGGGCCGCCCCTCTACCCCGAGACCATGGCCAGGGAGGAGAAGGTCCTCAGGGCTGAAGCTCCCCTGGACGTGGAGGCCATGGCCAAGGAGATCTTCCGGAAGGCCGAGATCATAGAGGTGAGGTAGTTTTCCAAGGTTACCCTTCCCGGTTCTGTGGGGGAGTATGGAGCCTATCAAGAGGATATACAAGAAGATCTTCAGGGATGTGGCCCCGGCCAAGGACGTCCTGACGGAGATGACGGAAGAGGAGCCCAAGTCCGTGGAGGAGATGAAGCGGAGGCTGGCAAAGAAGTAGCCGGGGCCGAGGATAGAGATTTAAAGTCTGGTATATAAACCGGTAGTATGTACTTCCTGATCACCACCCCAAGCGGCTTCGAGGGGAAGGGGATGGAGGAGGTGAGGCAGCTCCTCAAGGCCCGGCGGATGAAAGCCCACCTCCGGACCACCTACTTCAAGGGGCTCCTGCTGGGCGAGACCGAGGCCGACAGGGAAGGCCTCCTCGAGGCCTTCCAGGAGGCCGATACGGACTACGTGGCCAGGGTTATACCTGCGGATGGGGCGGTCCCTGCCCAGACGGAAGGGATCCTGGCCCACTTCCAGGGCTTAGATCTGTCCCACCTCAGCGGGAGGAGGTTCGCAGTCCAGTGCAAGAGGCGGGGGACCCACCCCTTCACCAGTGGGGAGGTGGAGAGGGGGGTAGGTGCCATCCTGAAGGGGCGCGGCCTGCAGGTCGATCTGGAGGAGCCCGAAGTCCTTGCCCTGGTGGAGATTGTGCAGGACCAGGCCTTCGTAGCCCTCCTCCCGCCAGAAGGACTCATCAAGAAGGAACCCAAGGTCACCAGGAAATGGGAGGCTGGTACCAGGCCGGTCTCCAGGGCGGAGTTGAAGATGCGAGAGATTCTCAAGCGATTCCCGGGCCTCTTCCAGGAGGGCTTCGTGGTACTGGACATAGGCGCTGCCCCCGGCGGCTGGACGAGGGCCCTGGCAGGAAGGGTGAAGACGGTCATAGCCGCCGACCCAGGGGAGCTGGACGAGGAGGTGCTGGCGTTGCCCAACGTCCAGTATATAAAGGCCAGGGGCGAAGCCCTCGACCTGGAGGAGAGGGTAGACGCCATAACCAACGACGCAAATATCCTCCATCTGCAGTCCGCTGCCCTCACCTCGGATCTGGTAGGCAGGTACCTGCGGAGAGGGGGCGTAGTGGTCCACACGGTTAAGCTCGGCATCGACCCTGATACGGGCGTGGGAGCAGCAAAAACTTTAAATGAGGCGAAGCAGGAGGTTATCCGGGAGTTCATGGGGCACGGGATCGAGGTTACCGAAGCCCTCCGGCTCCAGTACAATACCAGGAATGAGGTGACCCTCATAGGGAGGCTGAGAGATGGACATTAGATGGGTATTCTTCTTGAGCGTTGCCGTCGTCCTCTTCACCTTCTATTATCTGGAGAGGGAGATGGAGCGGGAGCAGATCTTCTGGATGTACGCCGTACTGGGACTCATCTTCGGCCTCATCATCGCATTCTTCTGCAGCATCCTGATGTCGAGC
>JBBSVP010000154.1:0-6048 GCA_038046745.1 Candidatus Hydrothermarchaeota archaeon | reverse complement strand
GAGCTCCAGGTAGGACCTCCTCTCCATAGCCCCTTCCGCGGCTCCGAGCCGCTTGAGGAGGACCACCAACTCCTCTGGTTTGTAGGGTGGTTCTGACTTCTCAACCTCTACGAAGGTCCCGAGGCCCTCCACCTCGTCCAGCATGACGCGGTAGCTCTCCAGGGAATAGAGCTCCCGCCGCTTCGCCACCTTGGCCACCTTCCTGAAGCCCAGGCGCTCCAGGATGGCCACGGCGCCCTCGTGATCGTCCACGCCCACCTCGAACTCCTCCCTGGTCTTCGTAACAGCCTCCAGCTTCGGCCCCTTGTAGGTCATGGTGGACACGCCGCCCGCCAGACGGAGCCGCAGGGCTTCGTCTGTCCATGCGAAGTCCCTAACAGGATGGCTGAAGTAGAGGTCTTCCTGCCTCTCCTCCCCCAGGAACTCGGCCCCCAGGGCCCTGAGCCTCTCACGAACCAGCCCCAGATCATCCATCCTGGCCTTGGCCTCCATCTCCAGCATGGAGCTACCTATAATATACTCGGAGATATATCCATTACTATGCTTTCCCCCTTCCTCCAGGAGCGGTACTCCAGGCTCTTCCCACCAGAAGTCGTCGAAGGCCTCGCAAGGCCAGTCAAGCAGGCCATAAGGGTGAATACCATCCGCGCCGATCCCGGAGCTCTAATCAAGAGGCTCAGGGCCAAAGGCTTCCGCCTCAGCCGGGTCCCCTGGACCGAGTACGGCTACTCCGTGGAGAAAGAGCCCTTCTCCATCGGTGCCACCACAGAGTACCTCCTGGGATACTACTTCCTCCAGGACCCGGCCTCCATGCACGCCTGCGAGGTCCTGGACCCAAAGGAGGACGATCTGGTCCTGGACATGGCGGCCGCACCGGGCGGGAAGACCACGTACCTCGCCCAGAGGATGGGGAACAGGGGTGCGGTAGTAGCGCTGGAGCTGAACAGGGAGAGGATGCGCTCCCTCAGGTCCAACGTGACCAGGCTCGGCCTGGAGAACGTGATAGGGGTGAGGATGGACGCCCTCCGGGTCGGTGAGCTCAGGCTCAAGTTCGACCGCATCCTGCTGGACGCCCCATGCACAGGCACCGGGACCCTGCCCAAGAGCCTCCAGGCCGGGCAGAAGGGGCCCGAAGACGTGGAGAGGTGTACCAGGCTCCAGGCGCGGCTCCTGGAGGCGGCCTGCTCCGTCCTCAGGCCCAAGGGCCTCCTTCTCTACTCCACCTGCAGCGTCCTCCCCGAGGAGGACGAGCTCATGGTCCAGTGGGCCCTGGATTCCCTCCCTTTGCGGCTGGAGAAGGTCGAGCACGGGGAGCCGGCCCTCGCCGAGTGCTACGGGCAGAAGCTCAGGCCCGAGATGAGGAGGGCGAGGAGGTTCTACCCCCACCTCCACGGGACCCAGGGGTTCTTCATGGCGCTGATGAGGAAGGGGTAAGGCCGGCAGATATATATTGGGTGGGGTGGAGGGTCCTGGTAGGTGGACTATGGAAGCCTGGGTAGAACCCAAGCCCGACGATCCCTGCCCGTGCGGGTCCGGCAGGAAGTACAAGGACTGCTGCGGCGTAGAGGCGCCGCGGCAATAGAAAAAGATTAAATAGAGAAGGGGACAAGGGTTGAGGTCGGTGATCACCTTGGTTCCAAGCGTCGAGGCCGGCGGTGAGGAGGGCGTCTTCCACAAGAAGCTGAAGATCAGGCTGAAGGAGAAGGGGAAGGAGGGCAGGACCGTCTTCCTCAGGGACTACTTGGACTACCTACTCAGGAACAACAAGACCATCCCCCCCGACTTTCCCGCCTTCGTGAGGGAGATCATGGGGCTGGACGAGAGGGGCGGGTTCATCCACATAAAGATATGGCACGAGGGGAGCGAGCTCGTGGAGTTCGCGGCCAAGATGGGCTACGAGTACAAGATCGACCATTATGGCTAAAGAGGGTTTCTTGGTCGGCGAGGCCCTCGTTGGTGAGGAGCCGGAGATAGCCCACATAGACCTCATCATCGGCCGGAAGGAGGGCCCGGTGGGCCAGGCCTTTGCCAATTCCCTCTCCCAACCGAGGGTGGGGCACACGGCGATCCTCGCCGTGGTGAGGCCGAACCTGCCGGTGAAGCCAGCCACCCTCATAGTCCCCAAGGTCACCATCAAGGACCTGGAGGGGGCAGAGCTCATCTTTGGGCCGGCCCAGAGCGCGGTAGCGAAGGCCGTAGCCGACGCGGTGGACGAGGGTGTCATACCGAGGGCCATGGTGGAGGACCTGGTCGTCATCGTCTCCGTCTTCATCCATCCCCGCGGCAAGGACTACCAGAGGGTGTACAGGTACAACTATGCCGCCACCAAGCTGGCCGTAAAGAGGGCAATGGAGGGCTTCCCGGGCATCGACGTCGTCCTGGAGGAGAAGCCCAAGGCCGCCCACGAGATGATAGGGTTCAGGATAAACAACCTGGAGCTGCCGCCGTACCTCGGGGTCGAGCTGGTCTTCGACGACTGGAGGAGGGTCGAGGGCATCCTCAGGTCCCTTCCCAGGAAGGATGGGATCATCCTCAAGGCCGGGGCCCCTCTCATCAAGAGGTACGGCGTGGAGGTCTGCCAGAAGATCCACCAGCTGAGGCCGGAGTCCGTGCTCATCGCCGACATGAAGACCCTGGATACCGGGAACCTGGAGGCCAGGATGGCCGGCGACGCCACGGCCGATGCAATCACCTTCTCCGGGCTGGCGGCCCCCAAGACCCAGGAGAGGGCCATCAGGGAATGCCAGAAGGTGGGCGCCCTGGCATACATGGACACCATCAACCTGCCGAACCCTGTGGAAGTGATCAACCGGTTGGAGGTAAAACCCGATGTCGTGGAGCTCCATGATACCGTGAGCAAGAAACTGGCCCGGGAGATCAAGGAAGCCATCGGCGGTGGCCTCGTGGCGGTGGCCGGGGAGATCGAAGTGACCAGGGCCAAGGGGATCATCGATGCCGGGGCGGACATCCTGATGGTCAGCGAGGTCGTCACCTGCTCCAGGAACATCAACAAGACCGCCAGTGCATACCTCCAGGAGATGGGCATCTACGAGGTCGACCAGTTCAGGGTCATGACCGATTTCTAAGGTGATGCAGACCATGAGAGGACCCAGAGCTAAACTCAAAAACCCCCCTTATCTAGAAGTTGCCATCGATGTCCCAGACTGGCGAAGGGTTGAGGGCATCATCAGAGCCCTGCCGGACCACGAGGCCGTGGTCATCGAAGCCGGTACGCCCCTGGTCAAGAGGTATGGGGTGGAGGTGTGCGAGAAGATACATCAGCTAAGGCCCGAATCCCTGGTCCTGGCTGATCTCAAGACCCTGAGCTCCGGGAGGATGGAGGCCAGGATGGCTGGAGAGGCCGGGGCCGACGTGGCGTCCTTCGCTGGAGTGGCGCCCCTTGGGACGCAGGACGAGTTCATAGAGACTTGCCACGAGGTGGGCATCCTGGCCCTCCTGGACACCATCAACCTTCACAACCCTCTTCCCGTGCTGAATAAGTTGAAAGTGAAGCCAGATGTCGTGGAACTGCACAGGGCCATCGACCTGGAGCTCACCGATGCCGCCCACCAGTGGGGCAACATCCCCGCAATAAGGAAGGCCATCGGCGGGGGCCCGGTGGCGGTGGCCGGCGGTATCAGGCTCCCCAAGGTGAAAGAGGCCATGGCATCCGGGGCCGAGATCCTCGTGGTGGGGCGGGCGATCACGGTGGCCAAGGACGTCCACAGCGCTGCTGCGGCTTTTCTCAGGGAGATGGGGGTTGAGTAGGCGTTGGCAGCCAATCCCCGCCGTAGACATGGGTAATAATAAGGCAAATCTTAGGTTAGAAGGGATATACGTGAGGGGAAAAGGTTGTCTAATGCTCTCAGTGGTAATACTGGGAGCGTTAGCTTTCATAGGGGCCGCCCAGGAAAATCCGATAGACATTGTTGACGATGTAAAACCCTATGAGGGTTCGATAGGTCCGGCGAGTCCTTTGTACGGATTAAAAATAGCATTCGAGAACCTTGTGGAGCGTTTTACATTCAATGAAAAGGAGAAGATCGAAAGACAGATTGAGCATGCCGAACGGCGCTTGTCAGAGGCGAAATCCGCACTAAAAAATAACGAGACCGAAGTGGCTGAAAAGGCACTCGGGCGGTACAGGGAGAAAATCCTGGTCGCCGACGACAGAATTTCTAGAATCAACAAGACCGGACCAGAACTTCTGGACGCTCAAACAAGGCTTGTAAAACACGAGCTGGTTCTGGAGCAACTCCTCGAATCAAACCCCGATAACAGAGGACTGGAAACTGCGTTGGACAACAGCCACAAGTTTGAGGATAGGCTCGAGTCAAAAACCGGGGTAAAACTAGGGAAGGACGAAGCCCAGCGTGAACCGGAGCACGGAGTCGAAGGAGCGAAGATCACGATCGGCGAAGGAGAGAATGTCACGGTGCAGTGCGGCAGCGGCAGCGCTGGCACGCAGGTCCGCTACGTGGGCGGGAGCAATCTGGGGATTGCCGGCTATGACATCAAGAAGACCGTCACGACCGGCGGGAAGGTGGATCTCGTCGCGGCGGTCACGAACTCTACGGGCGCTCCGGCGGGAGCGCCGCTCACATGGAAGCTGAGCACGGCTCGCGGCGGCCGCCTGAGCGTGAACGGCTGCACCGCGACGTTCGCGGCCGCATCCTCTACCGGGACCGCCACCGTGCTGCTCACGATCGCCGCCCAGCCGAGGGCGACGCCAGCGCCCGGGACCGGAGGGGAGGGCGGTCCGGTGATGGCCGGCGGGGGCAAGATCGCGTACATCAACATCGCGGGTGGCGGGGGTGGTAGCGGCGGCGACCGGCAGTGCGGAAAAGAGTGGCTCCAGGTCTCGATCTCGGGCCCGTACTCGTACTCGCAGAACACGTTCTGGCTCAGCGGTCCCGGCACAGGCAACCAATGGTGGGGGCCGTTCACCAATTCGCGGACGTTCCAGCCCATCGCGCCCGGGACCTACGCACTCCGGGTGACCTACGCGGGCGGGACGCAGAAGACCTACAACATCAACGTGCCGGCGTGCAGCTACTACAAGTTCGTGCAATCGAACCAGGGCTGGGGCCGGTAGTTAAAGGAGGAGTCAACTGTGAGCAATCCCGTTGTATCGATAGTAACGAACAAAGGCAGGTTTAGATTCGAGCTTTACACTGAAAAGGCTCCAATAACCGCCGCAAACTTCATCGGGCTCGCGGAGTCAGGCTTTTACGACGGCCTCACCTTCCACAGGTACGAGCCCGGGTTCGTGATCCAAGGCGGGGACCCGCAGGGGGACGGGACCGGCGGCTCCGAGAAGACCTTCCAGCTGGAGATCCATCCCGATCTCAGGCACGTCGAGGGCGCGGTGGGCATGGCGCGCTCCCAGGACCCCAACAGCGCCTCCTGCCAGTTCTACGTGACCCTGGCGCCGGCCCACTTCCTGGATGAGAGCTACGCGGTCTTCGGGAAGGTCACCGAGGGCATGGACGTCGTTCGCTCTCTGAGGGCGGGGGACAGGATGGAGAAGGTCACGATCGAGCGGTAGAGTTCACCCATCCCTCAACCTGACGCTTATCTCCATCGCATCCTCGACATCTTCAGTAAACTCCAAGGGGACCTTCACGGTCTCGCTCATGTACCGACCGGAGCTTCTCACGTATTTGAGATAGTCCCGCATCTGCTCCTCGAAGATGCCCACGTTGTCGGCCACGATCACGGCGCCGTTGCCCAGTTTCTTCTCTGCCAGCCTGAGGTACTCCAGGTACTCCTCCTTGGTCCCGTCTATGAAGAGCAGGTCGAATATTCCCTTCAGCCCGGGGATCGTCTCCAGGGCATCGCCTACTACGATTTCCACCCTCTCCGAGAGGCCCGCCTCCTCTATGTTCCTCCTGGCGATCCTGGCTACGCCCTCGTCCATCTCCAGGGTCACGACCATCCCGTCCTCTGGGAGGAGCCTTGCCATCAGGATCGCGGAATAACCGAAGAGGGCCCCGATCTCCAGGACATTCTTCACCCCATGTTTTTTAATGCCCCCGGCCAGGACCT